>JALUTW010000001.1 GCA_027021685.1 Chromatiales bacterium
CTGGTGGGCGGCGGCGGGCATCCCCGTCCGGGGGAGATCTCCCTGGCCCACAACGGGGTGCTGTTCCTGGACGAGCTGCCGGAGTTCGACCGGCGGGCGCTGGAGGTGCTGCGCGAACCCCTGGAGACCGGCCGCATCACCATCTCCCGCGCCGCCCGCCAGGCCGAGTTTCCCGCCCGCTTCCAGCTCGTGGCCGCCATGAACCCCTGCCCCTGCGGTCACCTGGGCGACCCCGGCGGACGCTGCCGGTGCACGCCCGAGCAGGTCCAGCGTTACCGCGCCCGCCTGTCCGGGCCCCTGCTCGATCGCATCGATCTCCACGTGGAAGTGCCGGTGCTGCCGCCGGAGGCGCTGGCGGGCGCCCCCGACGGCCCCGCCAGCGGCGAGGTGCGCGAGCGCGTGGCGGAGGCCGCCGCGCGCCAGCGGGAACGCGGCGCGCCCAACGCCCGCCTGTCGGGCCCGGCCCTGGAGGCCGCCTGCGCCCTGGACGCCGAAGGCCGGGCCCTGCTGGCCGCGGCCGTCAGCCGCCTGGGCCTGTCGGCCCGGGCTCACCACCGCATCCTGCGCGTGGCCCGCACCATCGCCGACCTGGCCGGGAAGGAGACCATCGCCACCGCCCATCTGGCCGAGGCCCTCGGCTACCGGCAGCTGGACCGGCCCCTGCCGGTGCCGGCGGCCGGTTGACGGGCCCGGGAAGGCGGCATCGAAAATTCTCCGGCCGCAACGAAAGTGCCGCCTGCCGGACCTGCTAGAATGGCGCCCTCGTGATGGACCCCGCCTCCCACAGCCTTTCATGAAAGACAGCCTCAACCCCGCGCAGCGGGCCGCGGTGCGGCACGTGGACGGCCCCCTGCTGGTGCTCGCCGGGGCCGGCAGCGGCAAGACCCGGGTCATCACCCGCAAGATCGCCCACCTGGTGCGCCACTGCGGGATGGATCCGCGCCACATCGCGGCGGTGACCTTCACCAACAAGGCCGCCCGCGAGATGAAGGAACGGGTGGCGAAGCTGGTGGACGGCGCGACCACCGCCGGCCTGCGTGTCTCCACCTTCCACACCCTGGGCCTGAACATCCTGCGCCGGGAGCTGGAGGCGGCCGGGCTGCGGCGCGGCTTCTCCATCTACGACGGCCGCGACAGCCTGGACCTGGTGCGCGACCTCATGCGCCGCACCTTCGGCGACCCCGGCAACCAGGCCGAGCAGGTCCAGTGGCGCATCTCGGCGTGGAAGAACGCGCTGGTCACGCCCGAGGATGCCGCCACCCTGGAGCACGCCGACCCGGCCGCAGTGGCTGCCGCCGCGGTGTACCCGGAATACGAGCGTGCCCTGCGCGCATTCAACGCGGTGGACTTCGACGATCTCATCGTCCTGCCCGTGCGCCTGCTGCACGCGCACCCGGAGATCCTCGGCGCCTGGCGCGAGCGCATCCGCTACCTGCTGGTGGACGAGTACCAGGACACCAACACCAGCCAGTACGAGCTGGTCCGGCTGCTGGCCGGCGGCCGCGGCGCGCTCACCGTGGTGGGCGACGACGACCAGTCCATCTACGCCTGGCGCGGCGCGCGGCCGGAGAACCTGGTCCGGCTCAGGGAGGACTTCCCGGATCTGAAGGTGATCAAGCTGGAGCAGAACTACCGCTCCACCGGCCGCATCCTCAAGGCCGCCAACGCCCTCATCCGCCACAACCCGCACCTGTTCGAGAAACGGCTGTGGAGCGAGCTGGGCTACGGCGATCCCATCCGCGTCATCCGCTGTGCCGACGAGGAGGCCGAGGCCGAGCGGGTGGTGGCCGAGATTCTCCATCACCGCTTCGCCCACCGCACGCGCTGGGGCGACTACGCCATTCTCTATCGCGGCAACCACCAGTCACGGCTGTTCGAACGCCAGCTGCGCCAGCACGACATTCCCTACCGCCTCTCCGGCGGTACGTCGTTCTTCGACTACACCGAGATCAAGGATCTCATGGCCTACCTGCGCCTGCTCGCCAATCCGGCCGACGACAACGCCTTCCTCCGCGTGGTCAACACCCCGCGCCGCGGCATCGGCACCGGCACCCTGGAGCGCCTGGCGGCCTATGCCGCCCGGCGCGGGGTGAGCCTGCTGTCGGCCTGCTTCGAGACCGGCCTGGAGGCGGAGCTCGCCACCCGCCCCCTGGGGGCGGTGCGCGACTTCGCCCGCTGGACGGCGGACCTCAGCGAGGCGGCGGAAGCCGACCCGCCCGGGAAGGTGCTGCGGCGGCTGCTGGACGACACCGGCTACGAACAATGGCTGCGGGACACCGCCCCCGAGCCGGCCGCCGCCGACCGGCGCCTGGCCAACGTGGCGGAGCTGGCCGACTGGATCGGCCGCCTGGGGCGCGAGGCGGGCGACGGCGGCCTGGCCGAGGTGGTGCGCCGCCTCACCCTGCTGGACATGCTGGACAGCGAGGACGGGGAGCCCGACGCCCACCGGGTCCAGCTCCTCACCCTGCACGCGGCCAAGGGGCTGGAGTTTCCCCACGTGTTCCTGGTGGGCATGGAGGAGGGCCTGCTGCCGCACCGCAACAGCATGGCGCAGGAGGCCGTGGAAGAGGAACGGCGCCTGGCCTACGTGGGCATCACCCGGGCCCGCCGCACCCTCACCCTCACCCTTGCCGCCCGGCGCAAGGTGCAGGGCGCCCGCGTGGACTGCGAGCCCAGCCGCTTCCTGGGCGAGCTGCCGGCCGACGACCTGGAGTGGCAGGGCACGGGCGTGGAAACCTCGAAGGAGGCGCGCATGGAAGCGGGCCGCCGCCACCTGGCGGGACTGCGCAGCCTGCTGGAGGGATCGGGGTGAGCACCGGCCGGGGCCTCCGCCCCCGGCCGGTGCAAACGCCTACCGGCTCTTGGACACCATGAAGTCCACCACCGCCTTGACCGTGTCGTCGGACAGGCTGGCGTTGCCGCCCTTGGGCGGCATGGCGCCCTTGCCCGAGATGGCCGACTTGTACAGCGCCTCCCTGCCCCGGGCGATGCGATCGGCCCAGGCGGCCTTGTCGCCCACCTTGGGTGCGCCGGCGGCCCCGGTGCCGTGGCAGGCGAAGCAGCTCTGCTGATAGACCTGGGCCGGGTCCGCGGCGGCCTGCGCCGCGGCCGGGGCGGCGGCCGGCGCGCTGCCCACGTGCACCTCGCCCACCGGCTTGATCTGCTCGGCGATGGCGGCCCGCTGGGCCTCGCTCAGCTCGGTCTCGCCGTCACCCGCCACCATGCGCGCGATGATCACGATGACCACGAACAGCGCCACCAGCAGCGCCATCACCAGCATGAAGGTCCTCATGAAACTGGAATCTTCCTGGCTCACCTTGGGTCCCCCCGTGATTGTCCGGTTGCCTCCGCCCGCCGGGCCGCGGCCAGGGGGCGCGAAAAAATGGGGCCCAAGTATACCGGCAAACCCTCCGCGGGGAAACGCGCCGGGGCCCGGTGGACGCCGCTCCCGGTGCCGGGTATCCTTATGCCCCCTTCCCGCGCCCGTAGCTCAGCTGGATAGAGCGTTGGCCTCCGGAGCCAAAGGTCAGAGGTTCGAATCCTCTCGGGCGCGCCATATCACCGGAGGACCCGCCTTCATGGCGGGTCCTTTGGTGATGGCTCCCGGAAAACAGGGTTCGAACCTCTGACCGTATCCAATGGGTTCAGAGGTCGACCTGTGACGTGACAGATGGTTTGGCACTACGTCCGATTCGAGCAAAAACGCGCGAAACCGCGCTTTTGCGAGCAGAAACAAGTGATTAACGCAAAAAAATAACGCCGCCAAAAAAATGGCGGTGACAAATGGTTTGGCACTGGAGACGAGACGCGCCAAATGGTTTGGCGCTGAATCGGACATGCGTTTTCATTATTTTCAACGGGTTACGAGAATATTAGAGAACACTGAATCGGACGTTGCGTCCGATTCTCAATAAATGGTTGATTTAACAAAGAAAACAACGAGTCAGACGCGTTTCTAACGTCCGTTTCTGTGGATAACTTTCGACGGCTGCAAGCGGCTACAGTCGCCGACCGGCCCACACCACCCGACCAACGATTTTGAGCTGGTCAGCGGCTGCTTCCAGGTCGACCTCGAACGGCTCGTACGCGGCGTTATCGCTGCTCACCCTCACCCGGTGGCCCGGCAGTCTCTGCAGGCGTTTGACCAGCAGGGAATCATCAAGCCGGAGGAGATAAATCCCATCCCGCGGGACCCCTTCCGCCTGGCGGCGGTCCACCAGGATGATGTCCCCGGGCCGCAGGGTCGGCTCCATTGACTCGCCGTCCACTTCTAGCAGGTACAGATCCTGCTCGCTGGCTCGCAGTTCTCTCCACAGCCAATCCCGCTTGAACGCCAGGTAATCAGATATCCGCTCAGATTCTACGACCGCGCCGTGGCCCGCCGACGCCTGCACGTCATAGAGCGGCACGAGGGCGTATTCCCCTTCTCCTTCCCCTTCCGTCGGCTGTTTTTGCAGTTCCGCTGCCACTGTCGCATGGCTGCGCCTGATTACCCCCTCACCGGTCAGTAACCAGAGCGGGCTGACGTGATACACCAGGTGCATTTTCAGAACGAATTCCGCGTCCGGCAGCCGCTCCCCCTTTTCGTATCTGATTAGGGAACTCTTATGAATCCCGAGGGATTTTGAAAAATCCGTTTGGGAAATATCACCGCGAATAGTTGCTATCCGGCGACCTATATCCTGTGCCAAAGAGGACTTTGCCGCGGATTCCCGCGTTTGATCTCCCCCGCTCACCATTTTGACATTCCTTAACTTATTGATTTATAGACGTTATTAAATCTATTCCCATTCGGAGCCATGAAGGTTTCCGATTGGGGTTGAATAGCATCCGGTTGGATGCTATGTTTGTATAACTGAAGCCAAATAGACACATAGCAATCATGAAACCGATAGACATCCAGGAGATCCCCAAGACACCGGCCGAACGCCGCGAGTGGATCAAGCGCCAGCTTCATCTCCGCGGGTGGTCCCTGGCCGCTCT
>JALUTW010000002.1 GCA_027021685.1 Chromatiales bacterium
CCGGTGGCGCCGTAGAGGCAGGTGTTGCCGATGATGGCGGTCTCGTGCGACCTGAAGGCCGAGCCCGCCGGCGGGCGGATCACCAGCTTGCCTCCGGCCATGCCCTTGCCCACGTAGTCGTTGGCATCGCCCTCCAGGATCATGTGCAGGCCGCCGGCGTTCCACACGCCGAAGCTCTGGCCGGCCGTGCCGGTGAGGCGGATCACGATGGGCGCATCCTCCATCCCGAGGTTGCCGTGGCGCGCGGCGATCTCGCCGGACAGGCGCGCACCGATGGAACGGTGGGTGTTCTGCACCGTGTAGTGGAACTCGCCGCCGCGCCTGGCCTCGATGGCGGGCAGGGCATCGCGCACCATCTGCTCGGCCAGCTCGCCCTTGTCGAACGGCCGGTTGCGGTCCACCAGGCAGCGGTGGGGCTTGTCCGCGGGCACGCCGCCGTCGGAGAGGATGGGGCGCAGGTCCAGGCGCTGCTGGCGCGGGGTCTCGCCCGGCAGCGGCTCCAGCAGGTCGGTGCGGCCGATGAGCTCGTCCAGCTTGCGGACCCCGAGGCCGGCCATGATCTCGCGCAGCTCCTGGGCCACGAAGCGGAAGTAGTTCATCACCATCTCTTCCTTGCCGATGAAGTGCTTCAGGCGCAGCACCTTGTCCTGGGTCGCGACCCCGGTGGCGCAGTTGTTGAGATGGCAGATGCGCAGGTACTTGCAGCCCATGGCGATCATGGGCGCGGTCCCGAAGCCGAAGCTCTCGGCGCCGAGGATGGCGGCCTTGGCCACGTCGAGCCCGGTCTTGAGTCCGCCATCGGTCTGCACCCGCACCTTGTCGCGCAGGTCGTTGGCACGCAGGATCTGGTGGGTCTCGCTCAGCCCCAGTTCCCACGGGCTGCCGGCGTACTTGACCGAGGTCAGCGGGCTGGCGCCGGTGCCGCCGTCGTGGCCGGCGATGGTGATGAGGTCGGCATAGGCCTTGGCCACGCCCGCGGCGATGGTGCCCACACCGGCCTCGGCCACCAGCTTCACCGACACCAGGGCATCCGGGTTGACCTGCTTGAGGTCGAAGATGAGCTGGGCCAGGTCCTCGATGGAATAGATGTCGTGGTGCGGCGGCGGCGAGATGAGCGACACCCCCGGCTTGCAGTAGCGCAGCTCGGCGATGAGCTCGTTGACCTTGTGGCCGGGCAGCTGGCCGCCCTCGCCGGGCTTGGCCCCCTGGGCGATCTTGATCTGCATGACCTCGGCCGAGCGCAGGTAGGCGGGCGTGACACCGAAACGGCCCGAGGCCACCTGCTTGATCTTGGACCGCTCTTCGGTGCCGTAGCGGGCCGGGTCCTCGCCGCCCTCGCCGGAGTTGGAGCGCCCGCCCAGGCGGTTCATGGCCCGGGCCAGGGTCTTGTGCGCCTCGGGCGAGAGCGCGCCCAGGGACATGGCGGCGGAGTCGAAGCGCTTGACGATCTCCTCCACCGGCTCCACCTCGTCCAGCGGCACCGGGTCGCCGGCGGGCTTGAGCCGCAGCAGGTCGCGCAGGGCCAGGGGCCGGCGTTCGTTGACCAGGCGCGCGAACTCGCGGTAGGTGTCGTAGTCGCCGGTGCGCACCGCCTCCTGCAGGGTCTGCACCACGTCCGGGTTGTAGGCGTGTTCCTCGCCGCCGTAGATGAACTTGAGCAGGCCGCCCTGCTGGATGCCCTTGCGCGGGTTCCAGGCCTCGCGTGCCAGCAGCCGCTGGTCGGCCTCCAGGTCGTCGAAGTGGGCGCCGCCGATGCGGTTGGTGGTGCCGCGGAAGCACAGGTCCACCACCTCGGGGTGCAGGCCCACGGCCTCGAACAACTGGGCGCCGCGGTAGCTGGAGATGGTGGAGATGCCCATCTTGGACGTGATCTTGTACAGGCCCTTGTTGATGCCCTTGCGGTAGTTGCGGTTGAGTTCCACCACGTCGGCGCCGGGGATCTCGCCGCTGCGGATGAGGTCGTGCAGGCACTCGTAGGCCAGCCACGGATAGATCGCGGTGGCGCCGTAGCCGATGAGCACGGCGAAGTGGTGCGGGTCGCGGGCCACACCGGTCTCCACCACGATGTTGGCGTCGCAGCGCAGGCCCTCGCTGATGAGACGGTGGTGCACCGCGCCGGTGGCGAGCAGGGCG
This sequence comes from Chromatiales bacterium, assembly GCA_027021685.1. Taxonomy (GTDB): domain Bacteria; phylum Pseudomonadota; class Gammaproteobacteria; order CAMYNG01; family CAMYNG01; genus JALUTW01. Next base: position 2,134 of record JALUTW010000002.1, read on the forward strand.
TGGATGGGCAGGTGGCCGGGGCGCACGTCGCGGTCGGACAGGACCAGGATCACGGCGCCGTCGCGCACCGCCGCCACCGCCTGGTCGCACACCGCCTCGATGGCCTCGCGCAGGTGCCCCGACTCGGGATAGTGCAGGTCGATGCGGGCGTGGCGGTAGTCACCCTCGTCCAGGGCCAGGAGCTGCTGGAACTTGCTGTGGGAGAGCACCGGCGAGTCCACCAGCAGGCGGGCGGCGTGCTCCGGCGTCTCCTCGAACATGTTGCGCTCGCGGCCGAAGCAGGTCTCCAGCGACATCACGATCTCTTCGCGGATGGGATCGATGGGCGGATTGGTGACCTGGGCGAACTGCTGGCGGAAGTAGTCGAAGGGCGAGCGCACCTTGCGCGAGAGCACCGCGATGGGGGTGTCGTCGCCCATGGACCCCACCGCCTCCTGGCCGGCCTCGGCCAGCACCCGCAGCACCTGGTCGCGCTCCTCGAAGGTGACCTGGTACAGCTTCTGGCACACGTCCAGGCGCTCCCGGTCCAGGTAGTCGTAGTGCTCCTCCTCCGACAGGCGCGACTCCAGCCGCCGGCTGTAGCGGGCCATCCACTCCTTGTAGGGCTGGCGCCGCTTGAGCATGTCGTCGATGTCCTCGGGCAGCAGCAGGCGCCCGGTCTCGGTGTCGGCGGCGATCATCTGCCCCGGCTTGAGCCGGCCCTTGGCCACGACGTCCCCGGGGGCGTAGTCCCAGACCCCGATCTCGGAGGCCAGGGTGATGTGGCGGTCGCGGGTCACCACCCAGCGCGCCGGGCGCAGGCCGTTGCGGTCCATGGTGCAGGCGGCGTGGCGGCCGTCGGTGAGCACGATGCCGGCGGGCCCGTCCCAGGGCTCCATGTGCATGGAGCTGTACTCGTAGAAGGCACGCAGATCCGGGTCCATCTCCTCCACGTTCTGCCACGCCGGGGGAATGAGCAGGCGCATGGCGCGGAAGATGTCCATGCCGCCGGCGAGCAGGGCCTCGAGCATGTTGTCCAGGCTGAAGGAGTCGGAGCCGGTCATGGACACCAGGGGTCGCACGTCCTCGATGGGCAGGGTGTCGGTGGCGAACTTGTGGCCGCGGGCCACCGACCAGTTGCGGTTGCCCTGGATGGTGTTGATCTCCCCGTTGTGGGCCAGGTGGCGGAAGGGCTGGGCCAGGCGCCACTCGGGCAGGGTGTTGGTGGAGAAGCGCTGGTGGAACACGCACAGGGACGAGGCCAGGCGCTCGTCGTTGAGGTCCGGGTAGAACACCGGCAGGTTGGCCGGCATCACCAGGCCCTTGTAGGCGATGAGCCGCCCCGACAGGCTGGGGATATAGAAGGTATCGTCGTCGGCCAGGGCCTTCTCCGCCCGCCGCCGGGCCACGTAGAGATGGCGCTCGAAACGGGTGGCGTCCATGTCGGCCGGTGCGTTGACGAACACCTGCTCGATGTCCGGCCGGGTGCGCAGGGCCTCCTCGCCGCAGGCCGCGGGATCCACCGGCACCCGGCGCCAGCCCGCCACGGCCAGCCCTTCCCGTTCCAGCTCCGCTTCCAGCCGCCGGCGGCAGCGCTGCGCGCGCTCGCCGTCGCGGGGCAGGAACACCATGCCCGCGGCGTAGCGTTCGCCCAGGGACAGGCCTGCCTCCGCCGCCGCCTCGCGCAGGAAGGCGTCGGGCTTCTTCATGAGCAGGCCGCAGCCGTCGCCGGTCTTGCCGTCGGCGGCGATGGCGCCGCGGTGGGTGAGCCGCATGAGCGCGCCGATGGCAGTCCGCACCAGCCAGTGGCTGGCCTCGTCGTCCATGTGGGCGATGAGGCCGAAGCCGCAGCTGTCGTGTTCGAACTGCGGGCGGTAGAGACTGGTTTCGGGAGACGGGTGCTTCACGTCGTTTGCCGTGCCTGGGTTCGAGAAAAAATCCAAACAAATCCGGCCCTTTTGCCTGCGCAAAAGGGCATCGCAGTATACCGGCCCGCCTGCGGGGGTTCAATTCCACAACGGGCGCGGGCATGGCCCGGGCGGGTCCCCGGATACAGGCGCAACCCGTTGTGTGTCAAGGAGATTTCCGGCCGGCCGGGGGCGGCAGCTCGGCGTGGATGGAGGCGAAGCTGCGGGCCCAGGGCGCGGCCTTGCGCAGGGCCGGGGGCAGGCCGGCGCGGGCGGCCAGGGCCGCGGCGCGGTCGGGGTGGGAGCCCAGGATGACCGCGTACAGGGGCTGCCCGTTGCGGGTGGCGGCGAAGTACACCGCCTTGCCCTGCAGGCCGTGGCGGCGGATGAAGGCCCGGGCCGCGGTCTCGCTGCGGCTGGCGAAGAGCTGCAGGGTGAAGCGGCCGGGGTCCTGGCTCCAGATCCAGCCGGCCATGGCGGCGGGGTCCGCGGGCGCCGGTGGCGGTTCCTGTCCCGGCAGGGAGGGCGGCGGGGCGGGGGCCTTCAGCCGGGCCTGGATGCGGCCCAGGCGGCGGATCCACGGCTTGTGCCGGCGCAGGGTGGCGGGCAGGGCGGACAGGGCCCGTTGCGCGGCGCGCCGGTGGGCGAAGCTGCCGTGGAGCACGAGGTAGCGGCCGGGCCCGTCGCTGCCGGTGTCCACGTAGCCGGTGTCGCCCGGCAGGGGGTTGCGGCGCAGGAAGGCGCGCACCGCGGCCTCGTCGCCCGAGGCCATGAGCTGGAGGGTGAACCGGGCCGGGTCCTGCCGCAGCCACCAGTCCCCGTCCCGCAGCCGGGCGGGGGCACGGGCCGGGGCGGGTTTCGCCGCCACCACCCGGAAGGCCAGGCTGTCGGAGTGGCCGCTGGCGGGGTTGCGCACGCTCACGGTCCAGGTGCGGGCCCGGGGCCCG
>JALUTW010000003.1 GCA_027021685.1 Chromatiales bacterium
GGTGAGCCGGGCGAAATCTACCCGGGTGTCGACCGGCAGGGCCTGGACCACCACCCCGTTGGCCTTGGTCAGCGTCAGCGAGACCACATCCACCGTGTAGGTGACGAAGTCCCCGGGGGCATCGGTGAGCCCGATGACCACCGTGCCCTGGTCGCCGGTGGCCGTGCCGTCTCCACCGCCGCCACCGCAGGCCGCCAGGACCGCGAGGCCGCCGGCCAGCAGCCATGCCGCCGGCCCGCGGCCGGCGATTCTGCGTATCCATTTGATCATGATGCCTTTCCCCCTTGCTTTGGCCGGCCCCGTGCCGGCCCTCCTGAAGCACACAACGCACGGGGCCGCAGGGGGTTGACAGGGTCACCGCGGGCGGCCGCGGGGGATTTCGAGACAGCTTCTATTCATTTGGGGGGATTGAAAGGGGCCGGGCGGCGGGCCATATTCTGTTAACATTCGCGCAAGTTGCCGCAAGACAGGGCAAATTCATGGCCTCACCGCTGCGAAAGACCCGGCCGCTGCAACCCCCCGCATTCCAGGTCCCGCCCATGCCGGACCCCCGGGTGCACGACCCCGCCGAGCGCGAGGCGCTCATGGAGCGGGTGCGGCGCCTGCTGCGGGAACAGGACGCGGTGCTCGTGGCCCACTACTACACCGACGACGATCTCCAGCTCATCGCCGAGGAGACCGGGGGCTGCGTGGCGGATTCGCTGGAGATGGCCCGCTTCGGCGCCCGCCATGCCGCCACCACGCTGGTGGTGGCCGGGGTGCGCTTCATGGGCGAGACGGCCAAGATCCTCAACCCGGAAAAGCGCGTGCTCATGCCCGAGCTGGGCGCGGAGTGCTCGCTGGATCTGGGCTGCCCGGCGGAGGAGTTCGTGCCCTTCTGCGATGCCCATCCCGACCGCACGGTGGTGGTGTACGCCAACACCAGTGCCGCGGTGAAGGCGCGCGCCGACTGGGTGGTCACCTCCAGCATCGCGGTGGACGTGGTGCGCCACCTGCACCAGCGGGGCGAGAAGATCCTGTGGGCGCCCGACCGCCACCTGGGCCGCTACGTGCAGGACCAGACCGGGGCCGACATGCTCCTGTGGCAGGGCGCGTGCGTGGTGCACGAGGCCTTCCAGGCCGACCTGCTGCGGCAGGTCATGGCGGCCCACCCGGAGGCGGCGGTCCTGGTGCACCCGGAGTCGCCGGAGGACGTCATCGCCCTGGCCGACGTGGTGGGCTCCACCACCCAGCTCATCGACGCCGCCCGCCGGCTGTCCAACGACACCTTCATCGTCGCCACCGACCGCGGCATCTTCTACAAGATGAAGCAGGCCGCCCCGCACAAGACCTTCATCGAGGCACCCACCGGCGGCGCCGGCGCCACCTGCGTGAGCTGCGCCCACTGCCCGTGGATGGCCATGAACGGCCTGCGCAACCTGGCCGCGGTGCTGGAAACGGGAACCAACGAGATCACCATCGACGAGGACATCCGCCGCCGCGCCCTGCGCGCCACCCAGCGCATGATCGACTTCCGCGCCGGTATCTGAACAATTGTTCCGAAACACCGGCCACCGTGGCCTGATTTCACCGCCACGACCTCAACGCAAAGGCGCCGGGACGCCCAGGGCGCAGAGGGAAGATGATTTCCGTCAGGAACCCGGTACGGGCGCTGTGCGATGGCACCCCGAGATTTCCTGTCCTCCGTCTTCTGTGCTCTGTCCTCTGCACGCCGGTGCGTTGGCAGGCAAATGCATCCTGCGCCACCGGGTCCCGGAGTGATCGTTCAGACCAGCGCCGCCAGCGCGGCACCGGCCGCCACCGCCGCCACCATCGTTCCTCCCACCCGCAGGCCCAGCCTGCGGCCGCCGATGGCCAGGGCCAGGCCGGCCTTGACCAGGGTGTTGGTCACGGCCGCGAGCAGGATGCCCCACGCCGCCACCCGCGCGGCCAGGTCCGGCCCCGTGCTGCGCGCCAGCGACAGGGTGATGGCGTCCACGTCCATCACCCCCGAGGCCACGCCCAGCAGATAGACCCCGGTCTCCCCCATGAACCGCCGCAGCGCCTCCAGCAGCAGCATGACGGCCACCAGGAACAGGCCGAACTTGAAGGCCAGCGACAGATCCAGCGGCCTGTCGATGGGCGGCCTGTCGAGCACCGCGTGGTCGTCCCGGTGGCGCCAGTCCCACAGTGCCACCACCATCAGCACCGCGGCCATGACCAGCAGCGGCAGGGTCAGGGTCGCGGCCAGTGCCGGCTGCACCAGCAGCACCAGCACCAGCACGCGCGGAAACATGGTGCCGCAGGCCAGCAGGATGCCGGCACCGGCCAGGCGCCGGGCCCCGGGGGCCTGCGCCATGCGCGAGAAGTTGATGGTCACCGCGGTGGAGGACACCAGCCCGCCGAACAACGCCGTGTACAGCACGCCCCGGCGCACGCCGGCAAGCTTCATGGCGAACCAGGCGATGAAGGAGATGGCGGCGATGAGCAGGACCATCCAGCCGATCTCGAACGGGTTCAGCGCCTGCCATGGCCCCATCCCGCGATTGGGCAGCACCGGCAGCAGCACCACGCCCATGAGCAACAGCTTGAGAAAGGCGTTGAGTTCGGCGCCGCTGATTCGGCGCAGCCAGCCGTGCAGCAGGGGCTTGAGGCTGAGCAGCACGGTGGCCAGCACCGCCAGCGAGGCCGCCTCGAGGCGAAAGCCGCGCACCGCGGTCGCCCCCAGGGCGAAGGCCAGCAACAGGGCCACCGCCGAGGTGATGCCCACGTCCTTGTCCCGCCGCATGTCCTGCCAGCGGGCGACGATGAGCAATGCCCCCAGCACCAGCAGCGAGGCCCCCAGCACCAGGTCGCCGAAGTCCCGCCCCAGCAGCGCCCAGACCCCGCCCAGCAGGCCCACCAGGGCATAGGTGCGCAGCCCGGCGATGCGGCTGCCCTCGGGCGCCTCGCGCTGCTCCCAGCCGCGCTCCAGGCCGATGAGCAGGCCGATGGCCAGTGCCAGCAGCAGATCCCCCAGCGGTTGCATGATGTGGCGGCTCGTCCCGTGGCAGGGTGGTGAAACAGGTGGCCCCGGTCTTGTTCACCGCGCCGGTGCGACATCCCGTATGATAACCACAACCAGGTTGCGGCACGCATGTTCCATGAACCTGTCTCAGAATTCCGCGCGCGTCGCGTTGTGAGTCCACGGCCGCACCGGCAAGGCGCGCCGCGCAGCACAGTACCCGCTGTACGGGCCAGCGGCGCAACGCCGCCGGCGTGGCCGTGGCTCGCAACCCCCCGGGGCGCCGGCGATTTTCACCCCGATGGCCCTCCGTGGCCAAAACGCCGGTATTGTCCTGTTGTACAACCATGCCCGCCAGCTCCCACCGAAAATCGCCCGGCACGCGGCCGCGGGGAATCTTGAGACAGGTTCATGTCTGTGCCGTCCCCCCATTGCTACGCCACGCGACTGCTGGCCCCGTTTCGCGGGATGCTGCAGACGGTGGAAACGGACTCGGCGCGGGCGTTGAGCGACGACGGCCTGCACTGGCAGATCCAGGTCAGGGTGAGCACGCGCAATCCCCTCTGGTGGGGCGGGGTCAGCGGGGAAGGCGCGGGTGAACGGCTCATGGTGTTCGCCGGCTGGAGTGCCGGGGAAGGCCTGGTCCAGTATCCCTTCGATCCCATGGCCGATCTCGACCAGGCCTGGGCCCGGGCCGAGGCCATGGTGGCGGCGCTGGAACCGCTCCACCGGCAGGTGCCCTTCGCCCCCGCCGACCATCTGGAACACTGGCTGCTCGATGCCGGCGGCAGTCCGCTGGCGCTCGTCGCCAGCCGCCTGGATACCGAGCCCGCGGTGTCGCGCACGGCCCGCTGGCACGCGGCCGAGCCTCCCGGCGCGCCCCTGGGTGAACCCCTCGACGAGGACACGCGGGCGCTGGCCCGCGCCGTCAACCAGGCCGCCGCGGGCAGCGCCTGGTTCCGCCGCCGCGACCATGGCCTGGAACCGGTGAACGGCGGCAGGTTCGTCCCTGCCGACCAGATCCCGCCCCTCCTGCTGGCCCGTCACTGGGCCGACGCCGGCCACCGCCGCCTGCTGGATCGCTACCTGCACCGGCAGGCCCCGCGCCTGCTCACCCTGCACGGTCTCGACGAGACGCTGCGCCGGGAGCTGGAGCAGGCGGCGGCGGAACAGCCCGAGGCGGTGGAACGCTACGTGCGCCTGTACCCGTGCATCATCGACCAGGCACTGGTCAGGAGCACCCGGGTCCGGGCCCGCCTGCGCCGGGGCGGGTGAACCCTCATCGGCACCCCGGCCTTGTGCCGCCCCCCGCCTACAACACCCCATGCCACAGGGGCAGGGTGATCAGCGCCGCCACCGTACTCAGCGCGGCGGCGGCCGCGTACAGGCCGGTGTCGAGGCGGAAGCGATCGCAGATCACCACGCCCAGGACCATGGAGGGCATGGCCGCCTCCAGCACCAGGCCGGTGCGCAGCTCCGGCCCCGGGGGGAGCAGCGCGGTGATGCCCCAGACCCACGCCGGCATCAGGAAGAGCTGGCAGGCCAGCACCCAGCCCACCCAGCGCCAGCGCCGGGCGCCGGGCCGGCGGAACTCCAGGCCCATGCCCAGCACCAGCAGCATCAACGGCACCACCGCCGGCGCCAGGCGATCCAGCACCGCCTGCGCCAGCGCCGGCACCTGGAGGCCGGCGGCCTGCACCGCCACCGCCGCCGCCACCGCCCACAGGGCCGGCACCCCCGCCAGCCGGCGCCACACCGGTTGTGGCGGACCGCCCTGCCCCAGGCGCGAGGCCAGGGCCAGGCCCACCGTGAGCAGCAGCGGCAGGCAGGCGAACAGGTCGTACTGGATGGCGATGCCGCGGCCGCGCGCGCCCAGCACCGCCTCCAGCACCGGCAGGCCCAGGTAGGTGGCGTTGGGCCAGGCCGAGGCCAGCGCCACCGCGCCCAGGGCCGCCGGCGGCAGCCGCCGCGCCAGCAGCAGGGTGGTCCCCAGGGCCAGCAGCACCGCCGAGGCCGCGGTGGCGCTGATGACCAGGCTCTCGCCGCCCAGCGGACTTCGCACCAGCACGCGGAACACCAGCGCCGGCAGCAGGATGTCGTAGACCACCTGCGACAGGGCCGCACGCATGGCGGCGGCATCCGCCACGCCCGGAGACAGGCGGCGGAACGCCACCCCCGCCGCCACCAGCACGGCCATCTCCAGCAGGGCCTGGATCACGACAGATGAACGGCGGCACGGAACAGCCCCGCCACGGTCTTGGCGTCGTCGATGTCGCCGCCGCGCGCGCGCTCCAGGGCCTCGGCAAAGGGCACCCAATGCACCTCGAACACCTCGTGGGCATCGACGCGGGTCCGGCCTGGCGTCAGTTCCGTGGCCAGGTAAAGGTGCACCACCTCGGTGAACACCCCGGGTGACGACACCACCGCCCCCAGCGGCCGCCAGTGCCGGGCCCGCATGCCGGTCTCCTCGGCCAGCTCGCGGCGGGCGGTGCCGGCCGGCGGCTCGCCGTGATCGATCTTGCCCGCCGGCAGCTCCCACAGCCAGCGCTCCAGGGCCGGCCGGTACTGGCGCAGCAGGCACACCGCGCCGGTGGCATCCACCGCCACCACCGCCGCGCCCCCGGGATGGCGCACGATCTCCACCTCCATGACCTCGCCGTTGGGCAGCGTGCGCCGATCCGTCTCCAGGCTCACGATGCACCCGTCGTAGATGCGCCGGCTCACGATGCGCCGCCCCGTCGCAGCACGTGGACGCTGTCCGTGAACAGCCTGGAATTGGGCACCAGCACCGTGCCCTGATCGGTCTCCAGCCGGGTGTAGCGCAGGTCGATGGCCGTCACCTCGCCCTCGTGGCCAGCGGTGCGGATGCGATCGCCGCACAGGAAGGACTGGTGGAAAAGAATGAGCACGCCGGCCACGGCGTTGGCCAGCACGTCCTTGAGGGCGAAGGACAGGGCGAAACCGGTGAGCCCCAGGCCCGCCACCATGGCGGTGACATCGATGCCCAGGGTCCCGAGCGCGGAGACCCAGCCCACCAGGACCAGGGCCACCCGCGCCGCCTGGGCCAGCAGCCCGATGACCTCGCGCCGCCCCGGCTCGCTGCGCGCCGCCAGCAGCCGCAGGGCCCGGCGCACCATGCGGCTGGCGATCCAGAACACCGCCAGGATGGCGAGCGCGCCCGCCAGCCGGGGCCCGAACGCCTCCGCCGCCTGCCACCACGATGACCAGTCCGGTGCCATGGTTTCCTCGCATTCGATTCTGCTGCGTTCATACCCCAGCCACCGGCGCAATGCAAACGGTGATGTCCCGCGTTTACTCGTGCCGCACCGCCGGGATACGATAGCGGCGTCGCAAGCAGGGAACGGACACGTCATGGCACCCTCTCCGGATCTCTCCCGCTGGCTGGCCCCGCTGCGCGGCGCCTGGACCTGGCTGCGCCGGCGGCTGGCGGACCTGGCCGGGGCCTGGCACCCCGACACCTGGCGCGCCCGCGGGCCGCTGTGGGCCGCGGGCACCGTGGCCATCACCCTGGCGCTGCTGCTGTACCTGCTCGGCATGTACTGGACCAGCGAGCCCGAGCCGTTCGACGTGCGGGCGGCGGCCCTGGAGGAAGCGGGGGGCGACGAACAGCGGCTGGTGCCGGGCTATGTCACCACCGCCACCGTCATCCGGCTCATGCGCACCCTGTTCGACAAGCCCGGCGGCTACCTCAGCAACGATCGCCTGCCGCCGGTGTCGCTGTTCGGCACCTATCAAATGCTGGACAACATCCCGAGCTGGGAATTCGGGGTGGTGGTGATGGTGCGCGACACCGCGCACGTGCTGCGCAACGACTTTTCCCGCTCCCAGTCGCAGGGCGTGGAAGACCCGGACCTGGCCGAGGCCGAACCGCTGTTCAACTTCGACAACGACTCGTGGCTGTTTCCGCCCACCGAGCGCGAATACCGGCGCGGCATCAACCACCTGCGCCGTTACCTCGATCGGCTGGCCGACCCCGCCGACACGCGGACCCAGTTCTACGCCCGCGCCGACAACCTGAGCGAGCTGCTGGCGGTGGCGGGCAAGCGCCTGGGCAGCCTGTCCCAGCGGCTCAACGCCAGCGTCGAGGAGCTGCGCGTCAACACCGACCTGGCCGGCGACCCGGCGGCGCGCCAGGCCACGGCGGCGCCGGGCCTGGTCATGGCCAGGACCCCGTGGATGGAGGTGGACGACGTGTTCTACGAGGCCCGCGGCTACACCTGGGCCCTGCTCCACGTGCTGCGCGCGGTGGAGATCGACTTCAAGGACGTGCTGGAGAAAAAGCGCGCGCAGGCCAGCCTGCAGCAGATCATCCGCCTGCTGGAGCAGACCCAGCGCGAACCCTCCAGCCCGGTGGTCCTCAACGGCGACCCCCTGGGCTGGCTGGCCAACTACTCCAAGACCCTGGTGAGCTACATCTCGCCCGCCAACGCCGCCATCATCGACCTGCGCAACCTGCTGGCGCAGGGCTGAGCCCGGCCTCCGCCGGGTGGGGCCAGAGGTAGGACGCCCCGGCCAGGTCCGCCTCGCCCGCCTCCGCCGCCAGCTCCCGCAGCCGCTCGCGCACCGCTTCCAGGCGGGCGGTGCCTGCCCTCCAGGCCGCCACCACCTCGTCCAGGGCCCGCAAACGCGGCGCCGGCAGGCCCGACGCGAGGCGCCGGCGGGCGCGCGCCAGGGCGCGCTCGTGCCCGGCGGTGTCCGGCGGCCGGGCCAGAGCCTGCATCACGCTTTCTATATAGGCCGCCGGGTCCGCGAGCAGCAGGCGCCCGGCCCGGCACAGCACGGCCTCGTCGTGGGCCAGCAGGCGCAGGCGGTGGGCGGCATGAAACTGCAGGCGCGCCTCGCGCGGCGCCGCCGTCCCGCCCAGGCTCTGCCAGTGGGCGAACACCGCCGCCTGCCCGGCGAAAAGCGCCGGCGCCCGGGCCAGGCCGGCCTCGTCGGCCACCGGCAGCCCGGGCCAGGCGCGGCGCAGGGCGGCGGCGAAGACACCCGCCCCTTCCTCCAGCACCCGTCCCGCGCAGTCGAACAGCGGCGAGTCGCCGGCGGCGCAGCTGGGCGAGCGGGCCTTGCCCACCATCCCGTGCACGGGGACATGCCGCTGCACGAAGCCGGCACCAAACGCCGCCAGCGCTGCGGTGACGTCGAGCCCCGGATCCTCCACGCCGCGCACGCGCACCTCGCCGCCCCCGGCCACCCGCTGCACCGGCGGCCGCGGCACGCCCAGGCCGGCCTCGGCCTCGGGGCACGCCGGGACAACCTCGAACACCGCGGCCAGGGCCGCGGCCGCCTCGCTGGCCCGGTGATCGCCGTCGTAGCGCACGGCCTCGCCCAGGAGGCAGCGGCTCACCACCACTCGCGGGCGCACCACCGGCCAGGTGAACGACGTGGTCACCACCTGCCCACCCTGGTGCCGGCTGAAAGACAGGAAAGAGAAGTCATGGAACGGGGCCGGGCCGACGACGGTCCATCACCGTAGCAGGCACGGCACCGCCGCCGCAACGTGCCGCAGGATGTGGAATAATGCAGCCTCGTTGCAAGGAGCAGTCATGACAATGCGTCGTCGGGCCAGGTGGATCGCCGCCGCACTGGCGGCCGTGGTGCTGGCGGGAGGCTACGCCCTGCTGGTCCGGCCCGAGCCGGTGCCGGTGGTCCTGCGCGCCGTGGAACGGGGCACCGTCCAGGCCACCGTGGCCAACACCCGGGCGGGCACCATCAAGGCCTGCAACCGGGCCCGGCTGTCGCCGGCCATGGGCGGGCAGATTGCCAGCCTGCCGGTGAAAAAGGGCGACCGGGTGGAGAAGGGCCAGCTCCTGCTGGAGATCTGGAACACCGACCGCCGGGCCCAGGTGGAGCTGGCCCGGCGCGAGGCCGAGGCCGCGTCGGCCCAGGCCCGGCAGGCCTGCACCCGGGCCGAGGTGGCGCGCAGCGAGGCCAGGCGCCAGGCCACCCTGCTCAAGAAGGGCCTGGCCGCCATCGAAAACGTGGAACGCGCCCAGGGTGAGGCCAGGGCCCAGGCCGCCGCCTGTCAGGCGGCGCGGGCCAGCGTCGAGGTGGCCCGCGCGCGGCTGGCCCTGGCCGAGGCCAACCTGGACCAGACCCGGCTGCGCGCCCCCTTTGCCGGCATCGTCGCCGAGATCAACGGCGAGGTGGGCGAGTTCGTCACCCCGTCGCCCATCGGCGTCGCCACCCCGCCGGCGGTGGACCTGGTGGACACCACCTGCCTGTACGTCTCGGCCCCCATCGACGAGGTGGACGCCCCTGCCATCCGCACCGGCATGCCTGCCCGCATCACGCTGGACGCCTTTCCCGGCCGCCGCTTCCCTGGCCGCGTGCGGCGGGTGGCGCCCTACGTGCAGGACCGCGAGAAGCAGGCCCGTACCGTGGAGGTGGAGGCGGAGTTCGCCGATGCCGGAGACAGCCGCGACATGCTGCCCGGCTACTCGGCCGACCTCGAGGTGATCCTCGAGGAGCGCACCGGCGCCCTGCGCGTCCCCACCGAGGCGGTGCTCGAGGGCGGCCGGGTGCTGGTCTACGACGCCGACGCCGGCGTGCTGCGCGAACGCCGCATCCGCACGGGCCTGAGCAACTGGGAGTACACCGAGGTCCTGGACGGCCTGCGGGAAGGCGAGCGGGTGGTGGTGTCGCTGGGCCGCGAGGGCGTGGTGGACGGCGCCCGCGCGGTACCGGAAGAAGAAACCCCGCCGCCGGCACCATGACCGCCCTGGTCCGCCTGCAGGGAATCCGCCGCGACTTCCGCGTGGGCGACCAGGTGGTGCACGCGCTGGACGGCATCGACCTCACGGTGGAGGCGGGCGAATACCTGGCGGTCACCGGCCCCTCGGGGTCCGGCAAGTCCACCCTGCTCAACGTCATCGGCCTGCTGGACCGGCCCACCGCCGGACGCTACGAACTCCGGGGCGAGGACGTGACCCTGCTGTCCGACGAGCAGCAGGCGGCGGTGCGCAACCGCACCATCGGTTTCGTGTTCCAGTTCTTTCACCTGGTGCCGCGCCTCACCGCGCAGGAAAACGTGGAGCTGCCCATGCTCCTGGCCGGCATCGCCCCGGAAGAGCGTGCCGAGCGCGCGGCGTCGGTGCTGGACCGGCTGGGCCTGGCCGACCGCCGGCACCACCGGCCGGACCAGCTCTCCGGCGGCCAGCGCCAGCGCGTGGCCATCGCCCGGGCCACGGTCATGCAGCCCGCCCTGATCCTGGCCGACGAACCCACCGGCAACCTGGACACCCACTCGGGGGCCGAGGTCATCGGCATCCTGGAGCAGCTCAACGACGAGGGCATCACGCTCATCGTCGTGACCCACGACACCGGCATCGCCGGACGCGCCCGCCGCCGCGTGCACATCGTCGACGGCGCCATCCAGTCCGACCAGGCCCGGGATCCCGCCCATGGCGAGACCGGGTGACGTCGCCGCCTTCGCCCTCGGTGCCCTGCGCGGGTACCGCCTGCGCACCCTGCTCATGCTGGTGGCCATGGGCATCGGCGTGGCCGCGGTGGTGGTGCTCACCGCGCTGGGGGAAGGCGCGCGGCGCTACGTGGCCGACAGCTTCGCCTCGCTGGGCACCCACCTGCTCATCGTGCTGCCGGGGCGGGCCGAGACCCGCGGCGGCGTGCCCACCACCCTCATGGGCGAGACCCCGCGCGACCTGACCCTGGACGACGCCCGCGCCCTGCTGCGCAGCCGCCACATCCGCCGCATCGCCCCCATCAGCGTGGGCGGCTCGGTGGTGTCCTGGCGGGCACGCCAGCGCGACTCCCTCGTGCTCGGCACCAGTGCCGACTTCCTCGCCATCCGCCGCTGGAGCATGCGCCGCGGGCGCTTTCTGCCGCGCGGCGAACTGGATGCCGCCGAGCCGGTGTGCGTCATCGGGGAAACCGTGCGCAGGGAGCTGTTCGGCGTCACCCCTGCGCTGGGACGCTGGCTGCGCATCGGCGAATACCGCTTCCGCGTCATCGGCATCCTGTCCCCGACCGGGCGCTCCATCGGCGTCGACACCGGGGAGCTGGTCATCATTCCCGTGGCCTCGGCCCAGGCCATCTTCAACAACCCCTCGCTGTTCCGCATCATCGTCGAGGCGCGCTCGCGCGAGGACATCCCCCGGGCCAAGGCGGACATCATCCGCATCATCCGCGAGCGGCACCAGGGCGAGGAGGACGTCACCGTCGTCACCCAGGACGCGGTGCTGGCCACCTTCGATCGCATCTTCCGTGCCCTGACCCTGGCCGTGGGCGGCATCGCTGCCATCAGCCTGGGCGTGGCCGGCATCCTGATCATGAACGTGATGCTGGTGGCGGTGACCCAGCGCCGGCCCGAGATCGGCCTGCTCAAGGCCCTGGGGGCGGCCCCCCGCACCATCCTGCTGCTGTTCCTGACCGAGGCGGCGCTGCTGTCGTCGGCCGGCGCCGGCCTGGGGCTGGTGGTGGGACAGGCCGGGAGCTGGGCGGTGCGGCTGGGCTTCCCGGTGCTGCCGGCCCATGCCCCCTGGTGGGCCTCGCTGGCCGGCGTGCTGGTGGCGGTGGGCACCGGCACCCTGTTCTCGCTGCTGCCGGCGCGCCGGGCGGCGCGCCTGGACCCGGTGGCGGCCCTGGCCCGGAGATGAGACGGTGAGGCCCGGCGACGCACTGCGCCTGGCCGCCGGGGCCCTGGCCCACCAGCGCCTGCGCAGTTTTCTCACCGCGCTGGGCATCGCGGTGGGCATCGCGGCGGTGGTGCTGCTCACCTCCATCGGCGAGGGCCTGCACCGGTTCGTGGTCGCCGAGTTCACCCAGTTCGGCACCAACATCGTGGCCGTGAACCCGGGCAAGACCCAGACCCATGGTGCCTCGCCCGGCATCATCAACACCACCCGGCCGCTGACCATGGAGGACGCCCTGGCCCTGCGCCGGGCCCCCTTCGTCAGTGCCGCGGTGCCGTTCGTGTGGGGCAACGCCGAGGTGGAGGGGGGCGGCCGCAGCCGCCGCACCACGGTCTACGGCACCGGCCCCGACATGCCCACCGCGTTCCGGTTCCGCATCCGCACCGGCCGCTTCCTGCCCCACGACGATCCCACCTCGCCGCGGGCCCTGGCGGTGCTCGGGGCCAAGCTCAAGCGGGAGCTGTTCGGCACCCGCAATCCCCTGGGCCGGCGGGTGCGCATCGGCGGCGAGCGCTACCGCGTGATCGGCGTGCTGGAACCCAAGGGCACGGTGCTGGGCTTCGACCTCGACGATGCCGTGTACATCCCCACCGCGCGTGGCCTGGCCATGTTCAACCGTGACAACCTCATGGAGATCGACGTGGTCTTTCGCGAGGGCACGCCGGTGGACACGGTGGTGGAGTTCATCCGCCGCACCCTCACCGCCCGCCACGGGCGCGAGGACTTCACCATCACCACCCAGCAGCAGATGCTGGAGGTGCTGGGCTCGGTGCTCAACGTGCTCACCTTCGCCGTGGCCGCCCTGGGCGGGATCTCCCTGCTGGTGGGCGCCATCGGCATTCTCACCATCATGACCATCGCCGTGCGCGAGCGCACCGCGGAGATCGGGCTGCTGCGCGCGCTGGGTGCGCGCCGGCGGCAGATCCTGTGGCTGTTCCTGGGCGAGGCCGCGGTCCTGGCCGCCGCCGGCGGCGGCGCCGGCCTGGTGATGGGGGCCGGCAGCGGCTGGCTGGCCCACACCCTGCTGCCGGACCTGCCGGTGCACCTGGCGCCGGGCTTCGTGCTGCTGGCCGAGGCGGTGGCGGTGGGCATCGGCCTGGCCGCCGGCGTGGTGCCCGCCCTGCGGGCCGCGCGCCTGGACCCGGTGGAGGCGCTGCGCGCGGAGTGAACGGGAGCCGGCCGCGGCGCCGCGCTCAGTGGGGCCGCGCCCGCACCCGGATGCGCCCCAGCACCGGGAACGCCACCACGCCCTGGGCCTGGCGCAGGGCCTTGAGATAGAGCTTGCCGGCACGGTAGCCCTCGCGGAAGGACTGGCGCAGCTGTGCCACCTCGGTGATCTGGCCCCCGTGCAGGGCGTGGGAGAACCCGGAGCGGAAGCGGTCGGCGACGAGGTGGCGCGGAATGCGGACGCCGGCCTCCTCCGGCGTGGGATAGACGTGTGGGCGTGCCTGTTTCATGGCGGCACCTCCCGGGAATCACTGTGGACCTGTCTGTCTTATCGGCCCCCGCAATCATCCCCTTGAACCACAACGGGCTCCCAGCCCCCCAGCACCCAGCACCTAGAACCCAGCACCTAGCACCCAGCACCTAGCACCTAGCACCCAGCACCCAGCACCCAGCACCCAGCACCTAGCACCTAGCACCTAGCACCTAGCACCTAGCACCCTAATACTCATCGTACTTGCGCGCCGAGCCGCGCACCTTGTCGGCGGGATAGCGTTCCTCGTTGATGGCGATCTTGCGCTCGGCGGCGGCCCGCAGGTCCACCCCCAGCTCCTCGGTCAGGCGCAGCAGGTAGATGAAGATGTCGGCCAGCTCCAGCTCCACCTCGGCCAGCTTGTCCGGCGGCAGGTTGCCGCTCTGCTCCTCGGTGAGCCACTGGAAGTGCTCCACCAGTTCCGCCGCCTCCACCAC
Organism: Chromatiales bacterium; assembly: GCA_027021685.1. Classification (GTDB taxonomy): domain Bacteria; phylum Pseudomonadota; class Gammaproteobacteria; order CAMYNG01; family CAMYNG01; genus JALUTW01. The sequence continues at coordinate 13,567 of JALUTW010000003.1, forward strand.
CAGGGCCATGGCCAGGTTCTTGGGCGAGTGGAACTGCTCCCAGTCGCGCGCGCGGGCGAATGCCTTGAGGCGTGCCTGCAGCTCGCGGAGGGGATCGCCGGCCATGGCTGTCAGCGGAAGTAGTCGAGGATGCCGAGACGGTGGCGGGTGAAGAAGGGGATGAGCACCATGCCGGCGATGAAACCGCCGATGTGCGCGCCCCAGGCCACGCCGCCTTCCTCGCCGCCTCCGGCCGCGGCGGCGCTGTTGAGGATCTGGAGCACGAACCAGAAGCCCAGCACCACGATGGCCGGCACCCGCACGGTGTAGAGAAAGAACCCCAGCGGTATCCCCACCAGCACCCGGGCATGGGGATAGAGCATGAGATAGGCCCCCAGCACGCCCGAGATGGCGCCGCTGGCTCCGATCATGGGCACGGTGGAGCCGGGTGCCGACAGGGCCTGGGCCATGGCCGCCGCGATGCCGGAGAGAAAATAGAACAGGAAGAAGCGCGCATGCCCCATGGAATCCTCCACGTTGTTGCCGAAGATCCACAGGTAGAGCATGTTGCCGATGAGATGCATCCAGCCCCCGTGCAGGAACATGGACGTGAACACCGTGAGCACCGGCGGCACCACCACCAGTTCCGGCGGGAGCTGCTCGGTGCCGAACAACACCGCCGGAATGAGCCCGAGGCTGAACACCGCGCGCTGGACATCCGGCCCCAGCGACAGCTGCCAGAAGAACACCAGGGAACAGACGACGATGAAACCGATGGTCAGCACCGGCGTCAGCGTGGTGGGATTGTCGTCGTGCAACGGAATCATGGTCTCGCCCGCGACAAGAGCGGCCCAAGCTTACCAGCTTTGCCGCCGTGGCCGCCATGGCCCGCAGCAGCCGGAGAACGGGAACGACCGCTGCGGTTTCAGTCTTCCCGCCTCGTCCCTCGCTCCTCGTCCCTCGTCCCCTGGACCCGGGGCAGCTCGAACCAGAACACGGTGCGCCCGTCGCCGGTGCGCGTGTAGCCCAGTTGGCCGCCGTGGGCCTCGACGATGGTGCGGGCGATGTACAGTCCCAGCCCGGATCCGGTCTCGCGACGGCCACCCGCGCGACTGAAGGGGACGAAGACCTCGCCGCGCCGCTGGTCCGGGATGCCGGGACCGTGGTCGGCCACCTCCACCCGGGCGCGGCCGTCGCGGGCGAACACCGATACCTCCACGGTATCGCCCTCGGCGCCATACTTCACCGCGTTGGACAGCAGGTTGGCCAGGACCTGCTCCAGGCGCTGCGGGTCGGCGTGCACCAGCAGGTCCGGCTCGGACCGCACCAGGCGCAGGCGGGCGCCGGCACGCTCGGCGTAGGGCGTACAGGCCCGCAGCGCCTGCTCCACCACCCGCGTCAGGCCCAGGGTCTCCTTGCGGAACTCCATGCGGCCGGCCTCCATGCGCTGCAGGTCCAGCAGGTCGTCCACCAGCCGGCCCAGGCGCTCGGCGTTGTCCAGCCCCATGGCCGCCATGGTGCGGGTCTTTTCGTCCACCTCGCCGGTGACACCGTTGGCGATGAGCCCCAGGGCGCCGCGGATGGCGGTGAGCGGCGTGCGCAGTTCGTGGCCGGCGGCGGCGAAGAAGGTGCGCTTGGCCCGTTCCGCCGCCGCGCGCCGCCGGCCTTCCCGGATGATGGCCGACAGCGACAGCATCACCAGCAACAGGAACGCGGCGAGCAGGGACAGGGCCTCGAACTGGATGCCGCGGGCGTGATCGGCGAACAGGCCGGGGGTGTGCAGCACCACCACGCTCCAGCGGGTGCCCGGCACCGGTGCCTCGGCCAAGATCCGGTTCCGCTCCGCCGGCGTGAGATGGTAGTCGTCCCGGGACCACTTGATGCGGGCACCGTCGGGCGTCACCTCGATGAGGTCACCGGCCTCCCGGTCCACCAGCAGCAGCACGTGCCGCGGTCCCTGGTGGAATGCCAGCAGGCGGCCGAGATACTCGGCCGGAAAACTCACGAACAGGAGCCCGCCCGGGGGGTCCCCGCCCCAGCGGGCCATGGTGTCGAAGTGATAGGCCACGGGATTGGGATGGATGCGCGGCCGGTAGTGCCCGCGGGTGAGAAACTCGCGCGTGTCGGCCAGGCACACCTCGCCGATGCGGCCCTCGAAGTCGTCCATCAGCGGCCGGCCGCCGGTATCCATCACCGTGAGCGCGAAGTGACGGGGAAAGAACTCCCGTGCCCGGGCCTTGAGCTGCCGGAACCCGGCCTCGCGCGCCGCGGGCCGGGCCACGATGTCCTCCAGCAAGGCGCGATGCTCGCGCGCGAACAGGGTGACGCGGCGCCGGGTCTCGCTGACGAAGGCCGCCACCTCGGCCGCCACGCCGCGCGCGGCGATGGTCGCCGAGGTCTGGTGAAACTCGCGGAACTGCTGATGCCGCACGCGGCCGTTGTGGTAGAGCACCGCCGCCACCATGACCAGCACCGCGGCGGCGGAGATCACGGCGTAGCGCGTGCTGCGATCGCGCATGGCCGCGCGGCCCGGTCACTCGTCCGTGACGCAGCCTTCCGAGGCGGTGCGCACGGTCTTGATGTACTTGTACAGGGTGCCGCGGGTGGCCTTGTACGGCGGCATGGTCCAGGCCGCGCGCCGCCGGGCCAGCTCCGCCTCGTCCAGCTCCACCTCCAGCAGGTTGCGCTCGGCGTCGATGGTGATGCGGTCGCCGTTCTCGATGAGCGCGATGGGCCCGCCCTCCTGGGCCTCCGGCACCACGTGGCCGATGATGAAGCCGTGGGAGCCGCCGGAGAAGCGGCCGTCGGTGATGAGCGCCACGTCCTTGCCCAGACCGGCACCCATGATGGCCGAGGTGGGGGTGAGCATCTCCGGCATGCCGGGCCCGCCCTTGGGGCCCTCGTAGCGGATCACCACCACGTCGCCCTTCCGGATCTCGCCCTGCTCCAGGCCCTTGAGCATGTCCTCCTCGCAGTCGTAGACCCGGGCCGGGCCGGAGAAGCGCAGCCCCTCCTTGCCCGTGATCTTGGCCACCGCGCCGCCCGGCGCCAGGTTGCCGCGCAGGATCTGGATGTGGCCGGTGGGCTTGATGGGCGCCTCCAGCGGCATCACCACCTGCTGGCCCTCGGCCAGGCCGGGGACCCCGGCCAGGTTCTCGGCCAGGGTGCGGCCGGTGACGGTGAGGCAGTCGCCCTGCAGCAGGCCGTGCTCCAGCAGGTACTTCATCACCGCCGGGATGCCGCCCACGTTGTGCAGGTCCTCCATCACGTAGCGCCCGCTGGGCTTGAGATCGGCGATGAACGGCACCCGGTCGGACACCGCCTGGAAGTCGTCCAGGGTCAGCGGCACGTCCACCGCGCGCGCCATGGCGATGAGGTGCAGCACCGCATTGGTGGAACCACCCAGGGCCACCACCACCACCATGGCGTTCTCGAACGCCTCGCGGGTCATGATGTCGCGCGGCTTGATGTCGCGTTCCAGCAGCAGGCGGATGGCGTGGCCCGCGCGCCGGCACTCCTCGCGCTTGGCCGGATCCTCGGCCGGGGTGGAGCTGCTGTAGGGCAGGCTCATGCCCAGGGCCTCGATGGCCGAGGCCATGGTGTTGGCGGTGTACATGCCGCCGCAGGCGCCGGGCCCCGGGCAGGCATGGCGCACGATCTCGTGGCGCTCGGTATCGTCGATCTTGCCCGCGATGTATTCACCGTAGCTCTGGAAGGCGGAGACGATGTCCAGCGTCCGGTCGTGCCAGTGACCGGGCCGGATGGTGCCGCCATAGACCATGAGCGCGGGCCGGTTGATCCGGGCCATGCCCATCATCACGCCGGGCATGTTCTTGTCGCAGCCGGGAATGGCGATGCAGGCGTCGTACCACTGCGCGCCCATGACCGTCTCCACCGAGTCCGCGATGAGGTCGCGCGACTGCAGCGAATAGCTCATGCCCGGGGTGCCCATGGAGATGCCGTCGGACACGCCGATGGTGTTGAAGCGCATGCCCACCAGTCCCGCCTCGTGCACCCCCACCTTGACCTCCTCGGCCAGGTCGTTGAGATGCATGTTGCAGGTGTTGCCTTCCCACCAGACGCTGGCGATACCCACCTCGGGCTTGGCCAGGTCCTCGTCGCCGAGGCCGGTGCCGTAGAGCATGGCCTGGGAGGCTCCCTGCGACTTGGGCTCGGTGATGCGGGCGCTGTACTTGTTGAGCTTCTTGCGGGTCATGAGATGAAAACCTGTGGTCCCGGGTTGTGCACATCCGGCCCCGGCGGCGGCCGAAAGGCGGTATTCTACCAGCAAGCGCCGGACCCGGGCCGGAGTGTGCGCCCCGTCACAGGCCCGGCGGTCAACTTTTGCCGCCGGCTGCCGATTCCACCCCGTGGATGCTATATAAGAAAAGGGACGGCAGGATGCAGCGGCACGGGGTGGTGATGTCCAGGAACTTCCCAGGGGCGATGCTGGCCGCGGCGCTGTGGCTGCTGGCCCCGGCGGGCGATGCCGCCGCCCACGACGGCGAGAAGCTGGCCCGCCAGCGGCTGCTGTACCAGGACGCCCGCCACGCCCTGGCCCTGGGACGCATCCACCGCTACCGCCGGCTCAAGGCCCGGCTCACCGACTATCCCCTGTATCCCTATCTGGAATACGCCGAGCTGGTGCGGCGCCTCAACCGTGCCCGGCCGGCGGAGGTGGCCGGGTTCATCGAGCGCCACCGGGGCACACCCCTGGCCCGGCGCCTGCACCAGAAGTGGCTCCTGCGCCTGGCCCGGCGCGGGCACTGGCGCACCTTCCTGCGCCACTACCGGCCCTCCGACGAGCCGCTGCTGCGCTGCTACGCCGCCCGGGCCTGGCTGCACACCGGCCACCGGGAACGGGCCTTCGCGGCCATGGCCGAGCTGTGGCCCACCGGCCGCTCCCTGCCGCGGGCCTGCGACCCGGTGATCCGCGCCTGGCACCGCAGCGGGGGACTGGACGACGCCCGGGTGTGGGAACGCGTGCGGCTGGCCCTGCGCCACGGCCGTCCCCGCCTGGCCTGGCACCTGCGCCGCTACCTGAGTCCCGGCCAGCGCCACTGGCTGGACCTGTGGCGCCGGGTGCGGCGCAACCCGCGGCTGGAGTTCAACGATCCGCGCCGCCCGGAGGAGGCCCGCATCGCCCGCTGGATCCGGGCCGATGCCCTGGTGCGGCTGGCACGCACCGACGCCGTCGCCGCCGCCCGCCGCTGGCAGGCCTGGCGCGGGCGCTATCCCTTCACTCCCCACGAGCGCCAGCGCATCGAGCGCCACCTGGCCCTGGCCCTGCTGAAGAGCGACGAGGCCGAGGCCCGGCGCTGGCTGGAGGAGCTGTCCCTGGCCCGGGCCGACCTGCGGGTGCAGGAGAGCTACATCGTCACCGCCCTGCAGGACGAGGACTGGGCCACCGCCCTGGCCTGGATGGATCGCCTGCCCCTGGACCAGCGCCACAGCGAGCGCTGGCGCTACTGGCGCGGGCGGGCCCTGGAGGCCCTCGGCCGGCTGGAGGAGGCCCGCTCCACCTTCCTGCTCAACGTGGCCGGCCGCGGCTACTACGCCTTCCTCTCCGCCGACCACCTGGGCATGCCGTACCGGATCCAGAGCCAGCCGCTGCGCTTCTCCGACGAGGAGCTGCACCGGCTCCACGACATCCCGGCGGTGGCGCGGGCCCGGGAGCTGTTCCTGGTCAACGACGTGGTCAACGCCCGCCGCGAATGGCACCACGCCCTGGCGGGCATGGACCGGGCCCGGCTGCTCATGGCCGCCCAGCTCGCGGCCCAGTGGGGCTGGCATGACCGCGCCATCGTCGCCTTCGGCCAGGCGGCGTACTGGGACGACCTGGAGCGGCGCTTCCCCCTGGCCCACCGGGAGCTGGTGCTGGAGCAATCGCGCCGCTTCGGCATCAACCCGGCCTGGGCCTTCGCCGTCATCCGCCAGGAGAGCGGTTTCACCCGCGACGCCCGCTCCCATGCCGGCGCCCTGGGACTCATGCAGCTCCTGCCCCACACCGCGCGCCAGCTCGCCCGGTCGCTGCGGGTGCGCCTGCGCTCGCGCCGCGACCTGCTGCGGGTGGACACCAACGTGCGCCTGGGGGTGGGCTACCTCAAGCGCATGCGCGACCGCTTCGACGGGCACAAGGTGCTGGCCACCGCCGCCTACAACGCCGGCAGCCTGCGGGTGCGCCAGTGGCTGCCCCAGGCCCGGGTCCTGCCGGCGGACGTGTGGGTGGAATCGGTGCCCCTGGACGAGACCCGCGGCTACCTGCGCCGGGTCCTGGGCTACACCATCATCTACGAGCAGCGCCTGGGCCTGCCGCCGCGCCCGCTGCTGGAACGCATGGGACCCGTGGGCCGCCCGCCGGTGGCCGGGACCGGCCAGGCCCCCGCCTCCCGCGCAGGCTGACCTTCCCGGGCCCCGCCGGCGCGACGGCGATCACAATCCGGCCATCCGGGACTTCAACTGCGGCCCCGACAGACGATAGTTAAGGGGTGACCCCGACCCGTGCATTTCGCAGCGGAGTACCCGGGAATCCTGCACAACCACCGGCTGGGAGAGAAGTCCATGACCCTGTTTGCCGTCATCGTCGCGCTGGGCGCCGCCCTGTTCACCCTGGGCTACTACCTGGGCAACCAGATGGGCCGCACCGAACACATCCGCCGGCGGCTGCAGGAGTTGCGGGACAATCAGTAAAAGGGGCTGGGGGCTGGCTGCTGGCTGCTGGGAAAAAATCCCGGTCCGCATCGGTCCACTCCACCACTCCCAAAAATACCCGCAGAAGCTTGTCATGTTTCTCCCGGCACCCAGTCCCCGGCTGCTGGGGGCGGCCGCTTGTCCCTGACCTCCAGTTCTCCAACCTCCGGCCGCTGGCTGCCGATCCTCTCCGGCCCGGATCGCCGGCCGGTAGCGGCTGGTCTCCATCACCCAGCCCCCATCACCCAGCCCCCATCACCCAGCCCCCATCACCCAGCACCCATCACCCAGCACCCAGCACCCAGCACCCAGCACCCAGAAATATCAATAACTTATATATGTTACTTGATATTATTTCTCAGAACGTCTATATAACTACATAAACGACAAGGGGGAATCGAGATGAACAACGACCTGCCCCTGTACGAAGT
>JALUTW010000004.1 GCA_027021685.1 Chromatiales bacterium
ACGCCGCAGGGGCCGCGGCCGCGCCACGCAGATGATGTCTTCCTCGTACGCCACCAGCCCGGGTTCGTCCACCGCCTCCCAGCGCTTCTTGCGCCGCACGAACCATTGCAGGTACGCCCCGGACCGCAGACCCCTGGCACGCTTCACCTCCACCGGCGACCACTGGTCCCAGTGCGGCTCGAGCTGGCCGCGCACTTCCCACGGCAGGCGGAACATCCCGTCGTAGTCCGCCCGCGTCACCACCCACTGCGGGTCGTATTCCGGCTCGTCCTCCACCAGCCACCACGTCCCCGCGCTGGCGCGCGGCAGCGCCCCGCTTCCCTTTCTCCCTGCCATCTCCGCGGCCTCCCTGTGTCTCCCTTTCCTCGTGCCTGCCCCTCCGCGGGCGGCAGGCCGAGATTCCTCCACGCCCAGCGGGCCTGTCAAGGGCGGGCACCGCGGTACCGGAAAATGAGAATAACTATCATTTTGCGCCAGCCTCGATACCCGGTGCAGTCTGCGTGCTTCTGTCCTCCATCTCCGGTATCCGAAGCTCCACGTGGCACGAAGGCGGTGCCCTCAGGCCGCGGGGAATTTCGTGACACGTTCATAGTACCTTTCGGTAATCAACAAGGTGCCCCGGCGGCGTGTACGCTGTGAACCATCCCGACCCGCATGGCGGTGGAGCAGCCCATGTCGCAGCACGAAACCGTGGAACAGGCGCTGGCCCGGCTCCTCCAGGAACTGGTGCACCTGGAGCGCGACCCGGAGTACGGCTGGATGGTGGAGCGGGTGCGGGCCGAGTATGCCGGCAGCCTGCCGGCCGTCGCTCCGCCCGCCGAACCGGAATCGGTGGAACTGGCCTGTGGCTGACCCCGTTCCGCCATTCCCCATGGCCGCGGACACCCGGCGCGACACGCGCCCGGTTTTGAGATAGATTCCTGATCATGCCGGTCGCCATCCGGCGCCGCCGCTGGGGGACCTTCCGTTGATCCAGGTTCTCGGCATCGCCGTCTTCGTCACCTTCCTGTGGCTGGTGGTCAACGCCTTCCGCCGCGGCGGACTGGTGTGGGGCCTGGTCACCCTGCTGGTGCCGGGCTTCGGTGCGCTGGTCTACGGCATCGTCCGCTGGGAGGACGCCCGCACGCCCTTCCTTGCCTACCTCCTGGCCAGCGTGGTGCTCACCGGCGCCATGCTGCGCACCGTGTGGCAGGGGTCCATGGAGCTGGTGGACATCGCGCGCCGGCAGCAGAGCGGGGCGGTGAGCCAGATCGAGGCCGCGCGCCAGGCCGCATCGGCCATGCAGAAGCAGCTCGACCGCATGCGCGAGGCCGGCCTCATGAGCGACGAGGACTACGAGCAGGCGGTGGCACAGATGCAGGAGGAACTGGCGCGCATGGAGGCGGGGGAGCAGGCGGCGGCACAGCCCCCGGCGCCGGCCTCCGCCCCGGTGCCGTCCCCCGCTCCCGCGGCCGCGCCGCAGGCCGCCCCCGGGCCCGCCGCCGGCCCCGACAGGCTGCCCGAGGTGGCGAGCGCGCCGCCACCGCGCCCCAGCACCCTGTACAAGCCCAGGCTGCCGCCCGGGCCGCGCTGGCGCCAGATCCCGGTGGAAGACGCCGCCCGCCACCTGGATCGTCCGGTCATCGTGGTGGACGATCAGGGCCGCGAGCGCGCGGGGACGCTGGTGGCGGTCCGTGACGGCCGCCTGGTCCTCGAGCGCCGCCTGAAGAGCGGCGCCATGACCTTCACCGTGCCCACCGCCCGCGTGCAGTCACTGCGGGTGCGCCCCTGATTCGCGGGCGGGGCGTTCCCGCCCTTCCCAACAGCCTGAGAAAGCCGCATGTCGAAATCATCGGTTTCGCGACAGGGAAAGCGTGCATTGATTCACGGCCGCGGAGTCGGCCCCGTGCCATCCTTTCTCCGCGTGACCCAGGCAAGGGGGAGAACGACGTGCACCGGTGGCCCTCACACCTGGTCCGGGAGCTGGCGGACCACCTGCCCTTTCTGCAACCGTTGTCATCCATGTGCCTGCGCCCGCAGGCCCGCGGGGTGCGCTTCGACGGCTGGAGCGTGACCACCGACCGGCGCCGGGGCGAGCGGCGCCGGGAACGACGCCCGGTGCTCCTGGATACCCGCTGCGGGGAGCGCCGCCGCGGCCGGGGCCGCCGCTGGACCGACCGCCGCGGGGCCGGCGGGGTGGACCTCCACGTGTGATTCGGGAACCCGGGACCGGGCACCGGGCCGGCCCCGTGCCCGGTGACGCCGGGAACGGGTGATCGCGCTTCAGTCCTTCCTGCTCTTGCCCTTTTCCTCTTCGGAGTACAACCGCGCCAGCAGGGCGCGCACGCCCTCCATCCCGCCGCCACGGATCCGGTGCCAGCGCCAGACGCCGTACAGCAGCGCCAGGGCAGTGAGCTCCGCCGCCACCAGCAAGGGAAAGGTCAGCCGCGCGTTGATGTCCAGGGGCGTGCTGCCCTCGTAGAACAACCAGAACCCCCAGGCCGCGGCCGGCAGTCCCAGGGCCAGTGTGTCCAGCAGGCGGATCATGATGCGGCCTCCTCCGGTGGAACGGCAAAGCCGCGCAGGCGGTAGCGCAGCCGCGTGGTGCGGCGGCGCGGGTCCAGCTCCGGCACGGCCTCCAGGTTGCGCCGCAGCACCTCCGCCGGCAGCGGCCGCGGCAGAAACACCGCCACCACGTTTTCGTGCAGGGGCGTGGTGAGGGTCCAGCCGGCGGGGAAGCGCCGGCGCAGGCGGGCGTCGGCGTGCCAGCCGCAGGCCCGGAACTCGCGGCGCGAGATGAAGTTGATGGCCAGCACTCCGCGAGGCGACAGGTGCCGCGCCAGCAGGCGCATCCAGGCGCCGTCCGCCGGCACCGCGCGCCGCGGGCAGCCGCCGTCGTGGGTGAAGAGGTCATCGACGACGAGGTCGAAGGGCGGCCCGTCGTAGCCTTCCAGCCACCGGCCGGCCTCGGCCTGCTCCAGCCGGACCTCGGGGCCCACGCCGAAGTGGCGCCGGGCCACGTCCAGGTGCACCGGATCCAGTTCCACCCCGGTCACCTCCAGGTCCAGAAACCGCCGCAGCTGGCGCACCACGGCGCCGCCCCCCACGCCCAGCACCAGGGCCCGGTGCATGTGCGCGGGATCGGCGAAGGCGGCCAGGGTGAGCAGATCCCAGACGCCGCCGGTGACCGGCGCCGCCGGGTTGTACTGGCTGTGAAACACGCCGTTGGTGTAGAGCCGACGCGTGCGCCCGGCGCTCCTCACCTCGTAGCGGTCGCTCCCCACGCGACGCTGCCAGATCACCGCCATCGGCCGATTGTAGCGCCAACCTTGCGCGCCGCCCAGGGACGTTTATGCTGGTTCAGGTCGCACGCGACCGGCCGATACAACTGGAACCTATCTCAGAATTCCCCACGGCCGCGCGCCTGGCGATTTTCGGCGGTAGCCGACGGGCATGGCTGCACGGAAAGACGATACCGACATTTTCCGTCACGGAGGGCGGTCGGGGTGAAAATCGCCGCGCCCCAGGGGGTTGCGAGCCACGGCCACGCCGGCGGCGTTGCGCCGCTGGCCCGTACAGCGAGTACTGTGCTGCGCGGCGCGCCTGGCCGGCGCGGCCGTGGACTCACAACGCGACACGCGCGGAATTCTGAGATAGGTTCTACAGGGAAGGCACCGTGACCAGCACACGACACTACGACGTCATCATCGTCGGCGGCGGTATCTCCGGCACCGCGCTGCTGTTTCTCCTCGCCCGCTATTCCGACGTGGAACGCATCGCCCTGGTGGAGAAATATCCCGCACTGGCCAGCGTCAACTCCCACGGCCGCAACAACAGCCAGACCCTGCACATGGGGGACATCGAGACCAACTACACCCTGGACAAGGCGCGCACGGTTCAGGCCGCGGCGCGCATGGTGATCCGGTACGTCGAGCGCTTCGCCGCCGGCGAGGACATCCTTCACCGCTATCCCAAGATGGTGCTGGCGGTGGGCGAGGCCGAATGCGCCCGGCTCGCGGCGCGGTTCGAGGAGTTCTCGCCCGCCTTCCCCCGCCTGGAGAAGCTGGAGGCCGCCGACATCGCCCGCATCGAGCCGGCGGTGATGGAAAAGCGGCACGGGCCGGTGCTGGCCCTGGGGCTGGCCGAGGACGACTGCGCGGCCAATTTCCAGCGGCTGGCCGAGTCCTTCGCCCGCCGGGCGCAGGACACCGGCGGCCGGCACGTGGACCTGCATCTGGACACCCGGGTACGCGCCATCCGCGAGAACGACCGCGGCTTCCGGCTCGACACCAGCGCCGGGCCGCTGGCGGCGCGCAGCGTGGTGGTGAGCGCCGGCGGCCACAGCCTGCTGTTCGCCCAGCGCATGGGCTACGGCCTGGAATACGCCTGCCTGCCCATCGCCGGCAGCTTCTACTTCGCGCCGCAGGTGCTCCGGGGCAAGGTGTACACGGTGCAGAACGAGAAGCTGCCGTTTGCCGCCATCCACGGCGACCCCGACATCCTGGTGCCGGGCAAGACTCGGTTCGGGCCCACCGCGCTGGCCCTGCCGGAGCTGGAGCGCTACAACCTGGCCACGGTGCCCGATTTCCTGCGGGTGATGCGGCTGGACCGCGACGTCCTGGCCACCCTCGGCGGCCTGCTGCGGGAGCCCGAGATCCGGGCCTACATCCTGCGCAACTTTCTCTACGAGGTGCCGGGCATCCGCCGGCCGCTGTTCGCCCGGGAGGTGCGGCGCATCGTGCCCGGGATCCGCGCCCGCGACCTGCGCTTCGCCCGCCGGGTGGGCGGCATCCGCCCGGTGATGATCGACAAGCCCCGCCGCCGCCTGCACCTGGGCGAGGCCAAGGTGGCGCCCGGCAACGGCATCATCTTCAACATGACCCCCTCGCCCGGGGCCACCTCCTGCCTGCAGAACGCCCTGGGTGACCTGCGGGCGGTGGCCGG
>JALUTW010000005.1 GCA_027021685.1 Chromatiales bacterium
CTCGGTGGCCCTGCGCACCGGCGAGCGGTTTGCGGTCTGGTCCCTGGGCGACGAGAGCGCCGGCGAGGCCGAGATCATCGAGCGCTTCTTCAACGGCATCGGCAAGTACAGCCCCACCATCGTGTCCTGGAACGGGCGCACCTTCGACCTGCCGGTACTCCACTACCGCGCCCTGCTGCACGGCATCACTGCCGCGCGCTACTGGGAGACCGGCGACGAGGACACCAGTTTCCGCTACAACAATTACCTGAGCCGCTACCACGCCCGCCACACCGACCTCATGGACGTGCTCGCCGGTTACGAGTTCCGCGCCGCCGCGCCGCTGGACGAGATCGCCACCCTGCTGGGTTTTCCCGGCAAGATGGGCATGAGCGGGGCCAGGGTGTGGGATGCCTACCAGGCCGGGGACATCCGGGGCATCCGCAATTATTGCGAAACCGATGTCCTCAACACCTATTTGATCTATCTCCGGTTCGAGCTCATGCGCGGGCGCCTGACCCACGCCGGCTACGAGGCCGAGCTGGAGCAGGTGCGGGAGACCCTGCGCGCCGAGGACAAGCCGCACTTCCGGGAGTTCCTCGCCGCCTGGCAGGAGTCCGCGTCCGCGTGAGGCCATGGCCGTTGCCAGGGGCGCACTGATGGGACGCCGGCGCAGGGCCCTGCCCGAGCACGCGGTGGAAGCGGTGGTGGACTCGCTGTCACCGGAGGGCCGCGGGGTGGCGCGCGTGGAGGGCAAGACCGTGTTCATCGACGGCGCCCTGCCCGGCGAGCGGGTGCGCTTCCGCTACCGCCGCCTGCACCGCCGCTACGACGAGGGCGAGGTGGAGGAAGTCCTGGCGTCGTCGCCGGACCGCGTCGAGCCCCGTTGCATTCATTTCGGGGTCTGCGGCGGCTGCACCCTGCAGCACCTGGCGCCCGAGGCGCAGCGGCGCCACAAGGAGGCGGCCCTGCTGGAGCACCTGGAGCGCCTGGGCGGGGTGCGCCCGGAGGAGGTCCTGCCGCCGCTCACCGGCCCGCTGTGGGGCTACCGCCACAAGGCGCGCCTGGGGGTGCGCCACGTGCCCAAGAAGGGCGGGGTGCTGGTGGGCTTCCGCGAGAAGCGCAACTGGCGCCTGGCGGGCCTGACCCGGTGCGAGGTGCTGCATCGGTCCGTGGGCGGGCGCGTGGGTGCGCTGGCGGAGCTGGTGCAGGGGCTGGAGGCGCGCGAGCACATCGCCCAGATCGAGGTGGCGGTGGGTGACGAGGCCGGTGCCTTGGTGTTCCGCAACCTGGTCCCGCTGGCCGCGGCCGATCTGGAGCGGCTCCGTGCGTTCGGCCGCGAGACGGGACTGTACCTCTACCTGCAGCCGGCCGGTCCTGACAGCATCCAGGCGCTGGGCGACGAGGCGCCGCTGTTCTACCGCCTGGACGGCGGCGCGGTGACCCTGCGCTTCCGGCCCACGGACTTCACCCAGGTCAATCCTGAGCTCAACCGGGCCATGGTGGCCCTGGCCCTGGAGCTGCTGGCGCCGGCACCGGAGGACCGGGTGCTGGAGTTGTTCTGCGGGCTGGGCAACTTCACCCTGCCGCTGGCCCGGCGCGCCGGCCGGGTGACGGCGGTGGAGGGAGAGGCGGCGCTGGTGGAGCGGGCCCGGGACAACGCCGCCGCACACGGCCTGACCAACATCCGGTTCCAGGTGGCCGACCTGGCCGAGGCCGGCGAACGGCCGCCGTGGGCCGGGCCCTGCGACAAGGTGCTGCTGGATCCGCCGCGCTCCGGGGCCGAAGCGGCCCTGGCCGGTATCGCCACCACGGGCGCGGCCCGGATCGTCTACGTCTCCTGCAACCCGGCGACCCTGGCACGGGACGCGGGGATCCTGGTCCGGGAGCACGGCTACCGCCTGCGCCGCGCCGGCATCATGGACATGTTTCCGCACACCGCCCACGTGGAATCCATCGCCTTGCTGGAGCGGGACTGAACCATGGGGGTGGAGATCGAGCGCAAGTTCCTGGTCAAGGACGATTCCTGGCGCGCACAGGCAGGAGCGGGCGTGCGCTACGTGCAGGGCTACCTGGCCGGCAACGAGCGGGCCTCGGTACGGGTGCGGCTGGAGGACGATGCCGCACGGCTCAACATCAAGAGCGCCACCCTGGGCGTGCGCCGGCGCGAGTACGAGTATGCCATTCCGCGCGAGGATGCCGAGGAGATGCTGGCCCACCTGTGCCGCCGGCCGCTCATCGAGAAGCTGCGCTACCACCTGCGCTATGGCGATCACGAGTGGGAGATCGACGAGTTCCTGGGCGACAACGCCGGGCTGGTGGTGGCCGAGATCGAGCTGGCCAGCGAGGACGAGCCCTTCCGGCGCCCGCCGTGGCTGGGGGAGGAGGTGTCCCACGATCCGCGTTATTACAACGTGAACCTGGTGGACCATCCCTACAAGGACTGGCGGTGAACGGACCCTGGATCCGCATCAGCATCGCCCGCCAGCGGCTGTGGCTGCTGGAGGGTGACGAGGCAGTGTGGGAGGCGCCGGTCTCCACCGCCCGCCGCGGTCCCGGCGAGCTGCGTGGCAGTGAATGCACGCCCCGGGGCTGGCATGTCGTGCGCGCCCGCATCGGCGCCGGCTGTGCGCCCAATACGGTGTTCGTGGGGCGGCGGCCCACCGGCGAGATCTACACGCCGGCCCTGCGCGCGCGCCACCCGGAGCGGGACTGGATCCTCACCCGCATCCTGTGGTTGAGCGGGCTGGAGCCGGGCCGCAACCGCCTGGGGCAGGTGGACACCATGCGGCGCTACATCTACATTCACGGCTGTCCCGATGAGGACCCCCTGGGGGTGCCGGGTTCCCACGGCTGCATCAAGATGCGCAACGACGACATCATCCACCTGTTCGACCGCGTGCCGGCGGGCACCCGCGTGCGCATCGACGAGGACTGAACGTGGCGGCTCCTCGCGAGATGTCCCTCGGGCCCGTGATGCTGGACGTGGCGGGCCTGGAACTGGCTGCCGACGAGCGCGAGCTGCTCCTGCATCCGGCGGTGGGTGGCGTCATCCTGTTCAGCCGCAACTACGAGGCACCGGAACAGCTCGAGGCGCTGGTGGCCGACATCCACGGCCTGCGCTCGCCGCGCCTGCTGGTGGCGGTGGATCAGGAGGGTGGCAGGGTGCAGCGCTTCCGCGACGGTTTCACCGGCCTGCCGGCGGCGCGGCACCTGGGCCGGCTGCACGATCACGATGCGCGCCGGGCGCGCGAACTGGCCCGGACCACCGGCTGGCTCATGGCGCGCGAGCTGCGCGCGGTGGACGTGGATTTCAGCTTCGCCCCGGTGCTGGATCTGGACCACGGCCTGTCCGCTGTCATCGGAGACCGGGCATTCCATCGCCGGCCGGAGGTGGTGGCGGAGCTGGCCTACGCCTGGATGCAGGGCATGGGCGAGGCGGGCATGGCCGCCACCGGCAAGCACTTTCCCGGTCACGGCGGGGTGGCAGCGGATTCCCACGTGGAGCTGCCGCGGGATCCCCGGCCGCTGGAGGCACTGGAGGTTGCCGACCTGGTGCCGTTCCGGCGCCTGGTCCGGGGCGGGCTGGCGGCGGTCATGCCCGCGCACGTGGTCTATCCGGAAGTGGACGGGCTGCCGGCCGGGTATTCCGCGGTCTGGCTGCAGCGGATCCTGCGCTCGGAGCTGGGGTTCAGCGGCGTCATCTTCAGCGACGATCTGGAGATGGCCGGGGCCGCGGCGGCGGGGGAGGACCATGCGGCACGGGCGGAGGCGGCGCTGGCGGCAGGTTGCGATATGGTGCTGATCTGCAATAATGCGCCGGCGGCGGTGGCCGTGGTGGAGGCGGTGGGTGCGCGGGCGGACCCTGTGAGCCACATGCGCCTGGCGCGCATGCACGGGCGCCACCGGGTCCGGCGGGACGAGCTGGTCCACGACCCGCGCTGGCACGCGGCGGTGGCGGAGCTGCGCCGCCACCAGGAAGACCCCAGCCTCGATCTGGATCTCGACGACTGACGCGGCAGGAGCACGACAACAATGAAGGAGTGGCTGCAGCAGAACCTCGACTGGGTGAGCCGCGAAAACCTGTGGATCGCCGAGACCTTCGTCGTCATCTTCGGCGCCCTCATCATCGATCTCATCCAGAAGCGGATCCTGCGCCGGCTCCAGCGCCAGCTCGCCCGTACCCGCAGCCTGTGGGACGACGCCATGCTCCACGCGGTGCAGCGGCCTGCCAGCGTGCTGGTGTGGCTGCTGGGCATCACCCTGGCGGCGGAGATCGTGGCCGACCAGGCCCAGGCCACCATCTTCCAGATCGTGGGACCGGTGCGCGAGGTGGGGGTCATCGTGACCATCGCCTGGGCCCTGATCCGGTTCATCGCCTTCGCCGAACAGAACATCATCCAGCGCAAGCTGGAAGAGGGCAAGGCCATCGATCGCACCACGGCCGATGCCGTGAGCAAGCTGCTGCGGGTCTCGGTGATCATCACCGCCGCGCTGGTGATCCTGCAGACCCTGGGTTTCAGTATCTCGGGCGTGCTGGCCTTCGGCGGCATCGGCGGCATCGCGGTGGGCTTCGCGGCCAAGGACCTGCTGGCCAACTTTTTCGGCGGGCTCATGATCTACCTGGATCGGCCATTTGCGGTAGGGGACTGGATCCGGTCGCCCGATCGCGATATCGAGGGCACGGTGGAGAAGATCGGCTGGCGGCTCACCTGCATCCGCACCTTCGACAAGCGGCCGCTGTACGTGCCCAATGCCACCTTCACCAGCATCGCGGTGGAGAACCCGTCGCGCATGAGTCACCGCCGGATCTACGAGACCATCGGCGTCCGCTACGACGACGTGGACAAGCTGCCGGCCATCGTCGCCGATGTCAAGGCGATGCTGCAGTCGCACCCGGAGAT
>JALUTW010000006.1 GCA_027021685.1 Chromatiales bacterium
GGCCGGGTTCTGTGGCCGGCGCCCGCGGAAGGTGGCCGGGCCGATGTCCGCGTGGACCTGCGGGCCCTGGTGGTGGACGAGCCGGCACTGCGCCGGCGCCTCGGGCTGGGGGAGCCGCTGGATTCGGCGGCCGTCGCCGGGACCGCCCGCAACATGCACGAGAAGGTGCTGGAATCAGCCCGCCATCCCTACCTGGTGTTGCGCCTGCGGCAGGTGTCCGCCGCGGCCATGGCCGGGGGCAGGGTGGAGGGCCGGCTGACCCTGCACGGAGTGACCCGGCCTGTGGTGCTGGAAGTGCAGGCGCACAGGGAGGAGGACGTGCTGCACCTGTCCGGCCGGTTCGGCATCCGCCAGACCGGGTTCGGTATCACGCCATTCAGCATCCTGGGCGGTGCGCTGCGGGTGCAGGACGACCTCGAGGGCGGGTTTGAAATCACGGCACGCCGGTGGCGGGGGTGAGGAATCGCAGGACCCGCCCCGGCGCGAATTCAAAACGCGGCGGACATCCCGAGCGCAGCAAAAACCTCCAACGCAAAGACGCAGAGGCGCAAAGGGCGCGAAGGGAAGATGATTCGTGGCCGGGAACCCGGTGCGGCCGCTGCGGTGCGATAGGTTCCTGCGCCTTTCTGTCCTCTGTCTTCTGTCCTCTGACCTCTGAACGGGGGCCGCTCCTACAGGGAAAGAACCGTAGGAGCGCCGCCCTCGGCGCGATACAGAGGACAGTATATGCGTGCCGCCTGGGTGTTTCCGGCTACTACGTGGAACTGCTGATGCCAATAATCAGTAGTATGAACACTACAAAAGCCGCGACTGACAGCAAGATGATTGCGGCCAGATGGTAGCCTGGCGACGTAGGTGGCGGGATTGGACCATATCGGTTATCGGATTGTGTCCTGATCAAGACCAGCAGGATTACCAGCAATGACCCTATCCCGGTCAGCAGCAACAATGAAAACCACCCGGGCAGCCCGATGTCGTGCAGGCGGCGGATGGTGGCTGAGAACATGAACCAGACCACAGTACCAAGCAGGATTCCGAACAGGAGCGCGGGTAACATGACAAGGAGGCCCGCTACCCCTGTCATTTGGTGGCTCATGGTGAGGAATGTGTTCATCAAAATATACAGCGTTACGAAGGACACGAAAAACGCAACGGCAGACAGCCCGAAGTGCGTTCTCCGCATGCGGCCCTTGCCCAGGAGCACTCTGTCAAGCAAAGAGGGGACAGCGTCACTGCCCTCAACGTGCTGTGACTGGTGTGACTGACTGGAATTTGTACCTGACATTGTGTAGGACATGAGACGCCCCCTCCGTGGAGCGCAAATCGGGTGACGGCATGACCCGGGGCAGCGCTCTAGTAGTAGGGCAAGACGAGATATTCCAACATCTCCCATTGAATTTGCACATCCATGAGCATCATCAGAGCATAGACGATGAAAACGGGCTGCGCGACCGCCAACACGATTCCAACGGCCAGCGGCAGGAACCGCAGCGCGCGCACGGGCGCGGCCGGCGCTGGTGACCGGGGTCCATAGGCTGCTGCATTCCTGGAGGAGGGCAACAGGCTCAAGACAAGATACGCGATCATCCACAACGCAGGCACTGGTGTCAGGTAGAGGACAGTGAGCCAGCCTGGCAACCCGACATCATGCAGACGCCGGCTCGTGGCAACGATTATCCACCATAGCAGAATCAGGCACAGGGCTCCAACGAGCACGCCAAACATAACGCGAAAGGCGGGTGCGTCCGCGAAACCGGCATCGCGCTTGAGCCATATTTCTGCTTCGAGCCTGGCGAACCAGATCAGGACAACCAACAGAGCAGGGACAATGAGTGCGTAATATTCCCCCCGCAAGCGCCCTTTGGGGCTGAAGAGTGCTCCGGCAGTAAATCCGGCCGCGCCGGCCGGGGGCGCTTCTTCCTGAAAGCTCTCGTTTTCTTCCACGAGGTTTGCCGGCGAAGAACTGAGTACCTACACTCCGTAGTAGTCCCGGTACCACTCGACGAACTTGGCAATCCCTTCCTCCACGGTGGTCTCGGGCTTGTAGCCCACCCAGTCCACCAGGTCCTTCACGTCGGCGTAGGTGTTGGGCACGTCGCCCGGCTGCAGGGGCAGGAGGTTCTTCTCCGCCTTGCGGCCCAGGCAGTCCTCCAGCACCTCGATGTAGCGGGTGAGCTTGACCGGGTTGTTGTTGCCGATGTTGAACACCCGCCAAGGCGCGTTGCTGGTGCCCGGGTCCGGGTCGTCGCCGGACCAGTCCGGATCGGGGGTAGGGATCTTGTCCAGGGTGCGGATCACACCCTCGACGATGTCGTCGATGTAGGTGAAGTCGCGGGTGTGGTCGCCGTAGTTGAACACGTCGATGGGCTCGCCGGCCAGGATGCGGCGGGTGAACAGGAACAGGGCCATGTCGGGCCGGCCCCAGGGGCCGTACACGGTGAAGAAGCGCAGGCCGGTGGTGGGCAGGCCGAACAGGTGGCTGTAGGTGTGGGCCATGAGTTCGTTGGCCTTCTTGCTTGCGGCGTACAGGCTCACCGGGTGATCCACGTTGTTGTGGACGGAGAAGGGATAGTTGGTGTTGGCGCCGTACACCGAGCTGCTGGAGGCATAGACCAGGTGCTCCACGCCATTGTGGCGGCATCCCTCCAGGATGTTCATGAAGCCCACGATGTTGGTGTCGATGTAGGCGTGGGGGTTTTCCAGCGAGTAGCGCACCCCGGCCTGGGCCGCCAGGTTGATGACCCGCTGCGGCTTGTGAACGCGGAACACCTCGGCCATGCCCTCGCGGTCCTCGATGTCCAGGCGCACGTCGGTGAAACCGGGATGGTCCTTGATGCGGGCCAGGCGCGCCTCCTTGAGGGAGACATCGTAGTAGTCGTTGAGGTTGTCGATGCCGACGACCTCGTCGCCCCGCTCCAGCAGGCGCCGGGCCAGGGCGTTGCCGATGAAACCGGCGGTGCCGGTGATGAGAACCTTCATTGCCGCTCCTGTACTGCGCTGGTGCCGCCGGTCACAGCCGGGCGTGCACCTGGTCCTTGGGAAGCACGTATTTTACGTCATAGATCACGTGTTTGGGGCGGCACAGGCGCCGGATGGCGTCGATGCCCATGTCGCGGAACTGCGCATGGGCCACGGCCAGGATCACCGCGTCGTAGCGGCCCGCCTCGGGCTCCTGCACCAGCTCGATGCCGTACTCGTGCCGGGCCTCTTCCGGGTCCACCCAGGGATCATGGACATCCACGTTGATGTGGTAGTCGCGGAACTCGTGCACGATGTCGATCACCCGGGTATTGCGCAGGTCGGGGCAGTTCTCCTTGAAGGTCAGGCCCAGGACCAGGATGTTGGCGCCCACCACGTTGACCCCGTTCTGGGTCATGAGCTTGATGACCTGCTGGGCCACGTAGGCGCCCATGCCGTCGTTGATGCGGCGCCCGGCCAGGATGACCTCGGGGTTGTAGCCGATGGCCTGGGCCTTGTGGGTGAGATAGTAGGGATCCACGCCGATGCAGTGTCCGCCCACCAGGCCGGGACGGAAGGGCAGGAAGTTCCACTTGGTGCCGGCAGCCTCCAGCACCTCCAGGGTGTCGATGCCCAGGCGGTTGAAGATGAGGGCCAGCTCGTTGACCAGGGCGATGTTGAGGTCGCGCTGGGTGTTCTCGATGACCTTGGCCGCCTCGGCCACCTTGATGCTGCTGGCCTTGTGGGTGCCGGCGGTGATGACCCGGCCGTACAGGGCATCGACGAAATCGGCGATCTCCGGCGTGGAGCCGGAGGTGACCTTGAGGATGTTGGTCACCCGGTGCTCCTTGTCGCCCGGGTTGATGCGCTCGGGACTGTAGCCGGCATAGAAGTCCCGGTTGAACTTCAGGCCAGAGACCTCCTCCAGGATGGGCACGCAGACTTCCTCGGTGGCGCCGGGGAACACGGTGGACTCGTAGATCACCACATCACCCCGGCCCAGCACCTGGCCCACGGTGCGGCTGGCCGACTCCAGCGGGCGCAGGTCGGGTTGCCGCGCTTCGTCGATGGGGGTGGGTACCGTGACAATGTAGACGTTGCGGTCGCGCAGGTCGTCCAGCTCGGTGGTGTAGCGCAGCCGGTCGGCCTGCTTGAGCTCCTCCGGCTCCACCTCCAGGGTGCTGTCGCGGCCGGCGCGCAGCTCGTCGATGCGGGCGGGATTGATGTCGAAGCCCACGGTGTCGAACTGCTTGCCGAATTCCACCGCCAGGGGCAGTCCCACGTAGCCCAGGCCGATGATGCCCACGCGGGCACTGGAGACGTCAGGCATGGTCACTCCTTGCTCGAAAACATGCGAATGTCATGGACGGTCAGGCGTTGTGCGCCGCCCGGCGGCGGCCGGCCAGCTTCTTTTCCCACTCCAGCGAGGTGCGGACGATGAATTCCAGGTCATCGTAGCGCGGGGTCCAGCCCAGCAGCTCGCGGATGCGGTCGGCGCGGGCCACCAGCGAGGGCGGATCGCCGGGGCGGCGCCCGGCCTCTTCCACGGGCAGCGGTGCGCCGTGGACCCGGGCCACCGCGTCCAGCACCTCGCGCACGCTGTAGCCGTGGCCGTAGCCGCAGTTGAGGGTGGTGGATTCGCCGCCCCGTTCCAGGTAGTCCAGGGCCTTGAGGTGGGCGTCGGCCAGGTCCTCCACGTGGATGTAGTCGCGCACGCCGGTGCCGTCGGGGGTGGGGTAGTCGGTGCCGTAGATGTACACCTTGTCCCGCTTTCCCAGGGCGGCCTCGGCCGCCACCTTCACCAGCAGGGTGGAGTCCGGTGTGGACTGCCCGATGCGCCCTTCCGGATCGGAGCCGGCCACGTTGAAGTAGCGCAGCACCACGTGG
>JALUTW010000007.1 GCA_027021685.1 Chromatiales bacterium
GAAGAACCAGGCGATGAAATAGCCGATGACGAACTTGGGGAAGCGGAACCAGATCTCCGATGCCCCCACGTGCTCCTTGCCGGGACTTCGCTCCACCTTGTAGACCCAGATCAGGGAGAGCACGAAGGCCCATACACCGATGAACACGTCGATCCAGATCTTGGTCAGGATGGCGGCCGACAGGATCCAGTCGGATTCCCAGCGCTCGCCGGTGGCCCGGTAATGGTTGGCCACCATCATCTCGTCGAGGATGGCACCGGCCGCGGCGTCGGCACCGTCGGTCTTCACCGTCATACCCATGGCCGCGCCGTTGACGATCGGCTGGTTGGGAGCCACCGTGGCGTAGAAGGTGGGCAGGATCACCAGCTCGAGCATGGCGAAGACCACGATGAGCATGGACACCGCCACCGGCAGAATGGGCCGGGCGCGGATGGCACCCGCGGTGGCGATGGCCGCCGACACGCCGCAGATGGAGATGCCCGAGGACAGCACCGCCGAGGCATCGCGACCCAGCCGGAAGGCCCGCCGGCCCAGCGCGTAGACGATGGGCCAGAACAGCAGGTAGGCGACGAAGGTCGCCGCGGCACCGGCCAGGGCCAGCTCCAGGGCGAAACCGGTGGCCTTCATGGACATCAGGCCCAGCTTGATGCCCAGATAGACGATGGCGGTCTTGATGAACCATTCCGGTTTCGCGGCCTCCTTGAGAAAGGCGGCGAATCCCTTCATGAAGTTGCCGATGATGAGGCCCACGGCCAGGGCCAGCATGTAGGAGAACCCGCCGCCGAGCTGCAGGCCCCAGGACATGCGGACGGTCTTTTTCTTCACCTTCTTGTCGGCCAGCACCTGGGCCGCCGCCGCCTTGGCCGCCGCGATTTCCTCCGCGCTGGCGTCGGGCTTGAGTCCGGCCTCGATGACGGGGCCCACCCCCAGCTTGTCCGTGGCCTTGCTGATGAGCGCGCTGCACTTTTCGACCTTGGTCAGGCAGTACAGATCATCCCCCCAGACCCGGGACTGGGTGATGGACTGCCCGGTCTTGAGCGCCTTGAAGTGGGCCTCATGGCCGATGATCCAGGCCGCCCAGGTGATGAAGAAGAGGCAGGTGAAGCCGAGCAGGAAGCGCTTGACGTTGAGCTTCTGGAAGTAGGCGCCGATGCCGGTGAGCACCGCAAACACCAGGAAGGTGATGATGAGCCCGGCCAGCGGGTGCAGGCCCTCGTATGCCTTGCCTTTCTTGCCGTGGGCCACGCCCAGCAACTTGCCCCAGGACGGATCGTCCCAGAACCGGCCCCATTCCCAGGTCTTGGTCTTGGCCATCCAGCCCACCAGGTCGACACCCCAGATGGTGAGCATGCCGGCAAAGAACATGATCAGACCGAGCCAGACGGCCCACCAGTCTTCGGTGGTCAACATGCCGTCGTACCACCTTCTGTTCACTTCAGCCATGATTGCAGGTCCCCCTTTGTTGTTGTGTACCGCCTGCGCGCTACAGTTCCAGTGACACGTAGCGGTTGAAGTAGTGGGTGTGGTACTGCCTCAACCACGTCGGGATCGTCTCGAAGTCGAAACCCATGAACACGGTCACCAGGCTGCCCCGGGCGAAGCGGCCGGAACGGCGCAACTGGTGCCGGATCTCGGCGTCCAGCTCCTCCAGCGAGGCCGCCTTTGCCTCCATCTCGCCGTCGCCGGCGATCCAGTGGTGCCCGTCATGCGTCAGGCGGAGTTCGACGTCGGCCTTCATGCCGCGGCCTAGTCGAGTATGAATTTGTTTACCAGCAAGCCGAGCACGATCAGGCCGGCGATGCCGATACCGATACTCCACAAGACGAGTTTCGATTCCCACGACTCCCACGGCTCGGCCTCGCTGAGCAGGGCCTCCGCGGACTGCCGTTCTTCCTGTGTTTCCATGTGTTGCACCCCCCTTGTTGTTGTCGGTTGATGATGGTGGTCAGAGGCGAAATCGTCCCAGGGATCGCGGTGCACCGGAGCAGTCCATGTGCGGGACGATGCGGAGGTCGACGGCCCGGGTCCGTTTCTGCGCCGGACATGCCGGTGCCAGCCGTGGCGGGCAGCCGTCGCGATAATGTCCCTTTGCCCTCCGCGCGATTTTTGACAATGCCGCCGCGGGCGACGCATGTCAAACAGGGTTTGCTTACCTGCGAATATTAGAAACTAACAAGGCCGTACAATGGCGGGGACAGCAGTGAAACCCGGCATCGGGCTTCCGGTTTCGCACGGGCCGTCCCGCTGGATCCGTGGTCGGCTTTGCTGGAAGGAGTCTTGCGCCCGCGTGCCGGGATCCCGCCCCGATGCCGTGAAATGGATTCGGATGAATCGATATACCGGTTGGATTCGGTGCACACTCTCCAACATGCGGCCAGGCCGCGGGCGGCTGTTCAATACAGGGTCTCGAGCAGGCCGGTGGCCAGCAGAAAACCCAGTACCATGGTGAGGATGCCGATGAAGTAGAACTGGCGGGCGTAACCATCCTCGGGCACTTCCAGGCCCAGGCGGTGATAGAGCCGGGCGGCGTGCCGCGCCAGCCAGCGGCGTCCCAGCACCAGCCCCAGGCCGGTGGCCAGGATCAGGAAGGCCAGGAGCAGGCGGAGGCCGGGGGACATGGCGGCGGGTCAGCGGCGGCCACCGTCGCCGCTGAAGGGCAGCCGCCCGCGCAGGGCGAGATAGCCGAAGAACAGGCCCAGCGACAGGGGAAAGAGAATCATCAGGGAGTGCATGAGCGGGTTGTCTTCCTGCCCCGGAGGGATGGTGGACAGAAAGTACAGGCGCAGGCCCGTGAGCGCGAAGGCCAGCAGCGCCAGGAGGCCGGCGGCGATGCGCATGAGCGTACGGGCACTGGGTGCAGGCATGGGGCGCCTCCCGGTTGCGGTGATGGGGCGATTTTAACCGCAGCAGGACGGCCTGCCGCAACCGGATATCCATATGGATTCTGGGAAAACATCGGGCGGCTGCGGTCCCGGTCCTGTGTTAAAATATTAGTGTTTTCCTCAGTCATTATCGGACAGATGGGGGCCGCCGTGGCGCTTCTCGAACCAAACATGAGCCATGACGACCGGGTGCAGCTGGCCCGGGTCATCATGAACATCCTCGACACCTGGGGCGTGGACTCCGAGGGCAAGATCTTCCTGCTGGGCCTGCCCGAGGACACGCGCACCCGGCACCTGAGCAAGTTCTACCACGACACGCCGTTGCCCGACGATCCGGAAGTGGCCGAGCGCATCGACCATGTGCTGGGCATCGCCCGGGCCCTGCGCACCAGCTATCCGGCCAATCCCAAGATGGCTACCTTCTGGCTCAACACCCGCAACAAGAAGTTCCAGAACCGCACCCCGCTGGACGCCATGCTGGAAGACGGGCTCCAGGGGATGATGGCCGTGCGGGTGCACCTGGATTGTGCCTGGGACTGGGACCGCGAGGACGAGGAGATCGCGGCCCGCAAGCGGGAGCAGTCATGAGCGAGGAGAACCTGAGCAAGGAGGAGCGCATCCTGCGCATGATGCGCCGGGTGCTCACCGACATCGCGCGCGAGACCTACACCCGCCCGGGGCTCCGGCACCCGCTGTCGGAGACCACCCTCCTCAACATGCGCGACTGCCTCGCTCTCATCGCCGCGCGCGAGCGCGAGCTGGCCGAGGCCGCCGGCCGGCCCAGCCGGGCGCGCCCGCGTTACGCGGACGAACCCCGCCCCACCTCGGTGGTGGTGTCGCTGGACACCGGCGCCGCACGCAGGAAGGACGGTCCCTCCGAAGACGGCTGAGGCGGCGCAGTTCCCGCCGTCGCGGGAGTTTTCGCACCCGAAGGTCGAAGAACGCGGAGACAACGACGGGGCGGGACCGGGGCCCCGTGTCCCGCTTCCGGGCATGCGCCTGGACCCGCTCCGGCGTTTGACTCGCCACCCGTCCGCCACGTGATCTGGTATAACGTGGCCTGCGAATCGCTGCCCGGACGTCGTTGCCACGCCCATGAACGTCTCGCCACCGGTGGCCGGTGCCTTCGTCGCCTACCTGCTGGCCGTGGCGGCCATCGGCCTGTGGGCCTGGCGCCGGACGCGCGATCTGTCCGATTACATCCTGGGTGGCCGGCGCCTGGGGCGCTGGGTCACGGCGCTGTCGGCGGGGGCATCGGACATGAGCGGGTGGCTGCTCCTGGGGTTGCCCGGCTATGCCTATGTCGCCGGTCTGGAAGCCGGCTGGATCGCGCTGGGACTGCTGGCGGGGACCTGGGCCAACTGGCGTTTCATGGCCGCGCGCCTGCGGCGCTACTCGGAGCTGGCCGACGACAGCCTCACCCTGCCCGATTTCTTCGAGGCCCGCTTCGCCGACGGGCGCCGCCTGTTGCGCGTGACTGCGGCGCTGATGATCCTGTTCTTCTTTTTCATCTACACCGCCTCGGGCCTGGTGGCGGGCGGGAAGCTGTTTGCCACCGTGTTCGGGCTGGACTACCACCAGGCGGTGCTGGCCGGGGCCGCGGCCATCCTCGTCTACACCCTGGTGGGCGGCTTTCTCGCCGTGTCCTGGACCGATCTCCTGCAGGGGCTGCTCATGGCCGCGGCCCTGGTCGTGGTGCCGGCGGTGGCGCTGTCCGCCGCGGGCGGTGTCGAGGCCGTGGCCCGGGCCATGGCGGAAAAGGGCCCGGCCCTGCTGGAGCCGCTGACGGACCGCCACGGGCAGGCCCTGGGCGTGGCGGGCCTGCTCTCGCTGCTGGGCTGGGGGCTGGGTTACTTCGGCCAGCCCCACATCCTGGCCCGGTTCAAGGCCGCCGCCTCCGAGCAGGAGCTGCCGGCGGCACGGCGCATCGCGGTGACCTGGGTGGCG
>JALUTW010000008.1 GCA_027021685.1 Chromatiales bacterium
CCTGGAGACAATGTGAGCTTCACGGTATCGCTGATTGCGCCCATTGCGATGGAGGAAGGCCTGCGCTTTGCCATTCGCGAGGGCGGGCGCACCGTCGGCGCCGGCGTGGTCACCAAGATCATCGAGTGATCCCGGAGCGGCGGGGCCGCGATTCCCGGCATTTTTCCAGGCCAGTAGCTCAATTGGCAGAGCGGCGGTCTCCAAAACCGCAGGTTGGGGGTTCGATTCCCTCCTGGCCTGCCAAGTTGTGCGGATCGGGCACATAAGGTTTAGATGGCGGACAAGATCAAACTCCTGCTGGCGGCACTGCTGGTGGCCGCGGGCATCGGCGGCTTTTACTACTATGCCGACGCGCCCCTGCTCTACCGGGTGCTGGGGCTGCTGGCCGTGATGGGTGTGGCGCTGGCCGTGGCCAGCCAGACCCGGCTCGGGGCCAGCACCATCAGCTTCGGCCGCGAGGCCTACCTGGAAATGCGCAAGGTGGTCTGGCCCACCCGGCGGGAGACCATGCAGACCACGCTGGTGGTGTTGCTCATGGTGATCATCGTGGGCCTGATCCTGTGGCTGTTCGACATGTTCCTGCTGTGGGCGATGAGGCTGCTGACGGGGCAGGGAGGCTGAAGATGGCGAAGCGGTGGTATGTGGTCCACGCCTACTCGGGCTTCGAGAAGCAGGTGAAGCGCTCGCTGGAGGAGCGCATCAAGCTGGCGGGCCTGGAGGACAAGTTCGGCCAGATCCTGGTGCCCACCGAGGAAGTGGTGGAGATGCGCGACGGCCAGAAGCGGCGCTCGGATCGCAAGTTCTTTCCGGGCTACGTGCTGGTGCAGATGGAGATGGACGACGAGACCTGGCACCTGGTCAAGAGCGTGCCCAAGGTCATGGGTTTCATCGGCGGCACCTCGGACAAGCCGGCGCCCATCTCCGACAAGGAGGCCGAGGCGATCCTGGCGCGCATGCAGGAGGGCGCGGAGAAGCCGCGGCCCAAGGTGCTGTTCGAGCCCGGCGAGGTGGTGCGCATCACCGACGGGCCGTTCAACGATTTCAGCGGCGTGGTCGAGGAAGTCGACTACGACAAGAACCGCCTGCGCGTGGAGGTGTCCATCTTCGGCCGCTCCACGCCGGTGGACCTGGAGTTCAGCCAGGTCGAAAAGGCGTGACGCTTTTGCGTTACGCCTTTTCGACAGGGCCGAGGGCGGAGTGACGAGGAGCGAGGAGTGGGTCGGTGCCGGCGGCACTGCCTTTCCTCGTCCCTCGCCCCTCGTCACTTTAAGATTCGGGGAGCCGCGAGGCGTTTGCACCCGCACAGGAGTTGAGAGATGGCGAAAAAGATTGAGGCTTACATCAAGCTGCAGGTCCCGGCGGGGGAGGCCAACCCCAGCCCGCCCGTGGGCCCGGCCCTGGGCCAGCACGGCGTCAACATCATGGAGTTCTGCAAGGCCTTCAACGCCCAGACCCAGGGCATGGAGAAGGGCCTGCCCATCCCGGTGGTGATCACCGTGTACTCGGACCGCAGCTTCACCTTCGTCACCAAGACGCCGCCGGCGTCCATCCTGCTGAAGAAGGCGGCCGGCGTGCAGAAGGGTTCCAGCGTGCCCAACCGCGACAAGGTGGGCAAGGTGACCCGGGCCCAGCTCGAGGAAATCGTCAAGACCAAGGAGCCGGACCTCACCGCGGCCGACATGGATGCCGCGGTCCGGACCATCGCCGGGACCGCCCGCAGCATGGGCATCGACGTGGAGGGGGTCTGACCATGGCGAAGCCGAGCAAGCGCATCAAGGCCATTCGCGAGAAGATCGAGCCCGGCAAGGTCTATTCCCCCGATGAGGCCTTCCGGCTGCTGAAGGAGATCCCCCACGCCAGGTTCACCGAGTCGGTGGACGTGGCGGTGAACCTGGGCGTGGATCCGCGCAAGTCGGACCAGGTGGTGCGCGGTTCCACCGTGCTGCCCCACGGCACCGGCAAGAACGTGCGGGTGGCGGTGTTCGCCCAGGGTGCGGCGGCCGAGGCGGCCAAGGCGGCCGGCGCCGACATCGTGGGCATGGAGGACCTGGCCGAGCAGATCAAGCAGGGCAATCTGGATTTCGACGTGGTCATCGCCAGCCCCGACGCCATGCGCGTGGTGGGCCAGCTGGGCCAGATCCTGGGCCCCCGCGGGCTCATGCCCAACCCCAAGGTGGGCACGGTGACGCCCGACGTGGCTGCGGCGGTGAAGAATGCCAAGGCGGGCCAGGTGCGCTACCGCACCGACAAGGCGGGCATCGTGCACTGCTCCATCGGCAACGTGGAGTTCGATCCCGAGAAGCTGAAGGAGAACCTGGAGGCGCTGCTGGCGGACCTGAAGAAGGCCAAGCCGGCGGCGGCCAAGGGCCAGTACATGAAGAAGGTGACGGTCTCCACCACCATGGGGCCCGGCATCGTGATCGATCACTCGGCCTACGCCTGAGTGATCACAACCGACTTTGCGCCATCCCGCCCGCGGGCGGGGTGACCGTCAAAGACCGCGGGCGCCCGGTCCCACGGGGCAGGGCTTAATCGTCCCCGCCAGCCACGCCCCCGGGCGCGGCGAATGGGGCGGCCCGCGCAGACGGTGCGCCGGACACATGGTGTTACGGCCACCGTGGAGTGGGTCGGGGTCCGTGGCCCCGGCCCGTGGCTGTAACCGCGGCGGCCTGCTGACCGCCGCATGGCAGGAGAAATCGTGACGTGGCTTTGACTCTCGAAGAGAAGAAGGCAATTGTCGCCGAGGTCTCCGAGATTGCCGCCAAGGCCCATTCCGCCGTCGGCGCGGAGTACACGGGGATCACCGCCACGGAGATGACCGAGCTGCACGCGCGGGCGCGCGCCAGCGGGGTCTACCTGCGGGTGGTGAAGAACACTCTGGCGAAGCGGGCGGTGGAGGGCACCGACTTCGAGTGCATCAAGGATGCGCTCACCGGTCCCCTGGTGCTGGCCTTCTCGCAGGAGGACCCGGGCGCGGCGGCCCGCCTGGTGAAGGAGTTCGCCAAGGAGAACGATCGCCTGGTGGTGCGCATCGTCTCCGTCGGCGGCCAGCTCCTGGGCCCGGCCGACCTGGAGCGGCTGGCGAGCCTGCCCACCAAGGAGCAGGCCATCAGCATGCTCATGTCGGTCATGCAGGCGCCCGTCACCAAGCTCGCCCGCACCCTCAACGAGGTGCCGGGCAAGCTGGTGCGCACCGTGGCGGCGATTCGGGACCAGAAGCAGGCGAGTGCCTGAAGCCGGTTGCCGGAGTCCGCTCCCGCAGCACGATTAACGGAAATCTCAGGAGATCGAAAATGGCAGTATCGAAAGAAGACATTCTGGAGACCATCGCCAACATGACCGTGATGGAGGTCGTGGAGCTGGTGGAGGCGATGGAAGAGAAGTTCGGCGTCTCCGCCGCCGCCGCCGTGGCCGCGGTGCCGGCCGCCGCTGCCGGCGCCGCCGGGGGCGAGGCCGCCGCAGCCGAGAAGGACGAGTTCGACGTCGTTCTCGAGAGCTTCGGCGACAACAAGGTGGCGGTCATCAAGGCCGTGCGTGCCATCACCGGCCTGGGCCTGAAGGAGGCCAAGGAGCTGGTGGAGGGCGCCCCGTCCACGGTCAAGGAAGGGGTGGCCAAGGCCGACGCCGAGGAGATGAAGAAGCAGCTGGAAGAGGCCGGCGCCAAGGTCGAGCTGAAGTAACTTGTCTCCGGTTCACAGGCCGTATTGCGCCGACCGGCCCGCCCTGCCCCCGCGGCAGGGCGGGCCCTCGGCGTGCCTGCGGTTCGGGCCCGGTCCGGGCCATGCTGCCGGGCGGGGCCGGGGCGCGGATGCGTCCTGCCGCCGCCTTTTGCGTTCCACCGTGAGCCCCGGGCCGCGGTGGAGCACCGTCTTACCCAAGAGCTGACGCAAGCGAGGGTGTCCAATGGGCTACTCGTTCACCGAGAAAAAACGCATCCGCAAGGATTTTGGCAAGCGCTCCAGCGTGCTGGAAGTGCCCTATCTGCTGGCCATCCAGCTCGATTCCTACCGGGCCTTCCTGCAGGCCGACGTGGATCCGGACCAGCGGGAGGACATGGGGCTGCATGCAGCGTTCAAGTCGGTCTTTCCCATCGTGAGCTACTCGGGCAACGCCGCCCTCGAGTACGTCAGCTACCGCCTGGGCCAGCCCGCCTTCGACGTCAAGGAGTGCCAGCTCGCCGGCATCACCTATGCCGCGCCGCTGCGGGTCAAGGTGCGCCTGGTGATCTACGACAAGGAGTCGGGCGGCCAGAAGGTCAAGGACGTGCGCGAGCAGGAAGTGTACATGGGCGAGATCCCGCTCATGACCGAGAACGGCACCTTCATCATCAACGGCACCGAGCGGGTCATCGTCTCCCAGCTCCACCGCTCGCCGGGCGTGTTCTTCGACCATGACCGCGGCAAGACCCATTCCTCGGGCAAGCTGCTGTTCAATGCCCGCGTGATCCCCTACCGCGGTTCGTGGCTCGACTTCGAGTTCGATCCCAAGGACCTGCTGTTCACCCGCATCGACCGCCGGCGCAAGCTGCCGGTGACGGTGCTGCTGCGTGCCCTGGGCCTGACCACGGAAGAGATGCTGGACATCTTCTTCGAGAAGATCGACTTCAAGTTCGGCAAGGAAGGGATCACCATGACCCTGGTGCCGGAGCGCCTGCGCGGTGAGACCGCCACCTTCGACATCAAGGCCAAAGGCAAGCTCATCGTCGAGGAGGGGCGCCGCATCACTGCCCGCCACACCAGGCAGCTCGAAGAGCTCGGGGTCAAGTCCCTGGACGTGCCCGAGGACTACGTGGTGGGCAAGGTCCTGGCCCATGAC
>JALUTW010000009.1 GCA_027021685.1 Chromatiales bacterium
CGAAGAACCACCTCCTGCTTGCGCCTGGCCGACCAACGCTTCACCGATGATTTCTTGCTCATGGACACCTCCTTTCGCTCTCACTTAGCAACCAAATGTGTGTCCAATTTATTCGAGGGGCAACCCAAGGGGTGCTTGTCGATAAATCAGGTGGGTATGGAAAATACATATGGGACAAGACAGGGTTGATTGAACAACCCCCCGACTTCGAAGGGGACGCGGCTATCGTTATAAAGTTCATCAATCACGACAACCACTACCTCCGCTTCACCACCTATCAGCACTATGCGATTCTCTACTCCATCGACAGCCCGCTGCCTTTGAAGTATCTGGACCTGGGGACGAAGCCGTTTCCGGCCACGCGGGATTACTCGCGAAACACGGCCATCGACACGGCGCCGGCGGCGGGGGTACTGGTGACGGGCCAGGCGGCGGGGCCGGGCATCAACGTGTACAAGTACGACAAGGCCGCGCAGACGCTGAAGCGCATCTGGGTGGCGCGGTAGGGGCATGCGGCGCGGTTACCGTGTAGCCCCCTGCAGGGTGCGGCGGCAAGGCCGCCGCACCGCCGGACGACGACAAGAACGCCCCCGTCATCCGCCTGCACACCGACGGCGAATACGCCATCCTCGGCCTCGACGCCTCGGCCCACGCCCGGGTGATGCTGGCCGCCGGGCAGGGCAGCCTGCTGCAGCGCGCCGGTGGGGCCCACCGGGTGCAGGCCGGAAAAGACCTTCTCAGGCGTGTGGGGTCGGTATTCCGTCAGGCTCTGCCTGTTCCGGCATAGGGGCCGTTCTCTCGTTGCAGAGGCAGCACCGTTTCCCGCCTCACGCCACCACGGCCGCTTCGCCCTCTCCGTACTCGAAGATGTCGCGATAGGAGCAGTACACGCTGGCGACCAGAACGGGCATGACCACCAGCAGGCCCAGCAGTAGCGGCAGCATGCCCAGGATCAGCAGCAGCATGGCCACGATGCCGTACCAGAACAGGGGCAGCACGTTGCGCAGGCAGGCCACGAAGCTCATGCGGAAGCCGGCCGGCACGCTGACTTCATGGAACACCACCAGGGCCGGGAAGTAGAAGATGGCCATCATCAGCGGCAGGGCCAGGGCCAGGGCCGTGAGATCGGGCAGGATGCTCATGAGCGCGGCCTGCACGGGCGTGGCGCCCAGGTCGGCCAGCGACTCCAGGCCCAGGCTCCGGACCCAGGCCTCGTAACCCGCCTCCACGGCAATCTGGAGCCCCACGTAGGCCACCGCGTACAGTCCTCCGCCCAGGGCCAGCCGGCCCAGGCGCGACGGGCGCAGGCCGCAGAACACCTGCCCCAGGTCCAGCTCGCCGGTGGCATCCACGCTGCGGGCCGTGCACATGAGCCCGCCCTGCATGGCCGCGGTGGCCACCTGGACCAGCACCGACATGACGAACATGAACACCGCCAGCCCCAGCGGAAGCTGGCTCCAGCGGGAGACGTCGGGCGGTTCCGCGCCGGCCTGCAGCAGGCCGCCGGCCAGGAAGTACGCCATCATTCCCATGGACATGCCCGTGGTCAGGGCGATGAGGACGGCGAAGAAGATGAGCAGGGCCAGCAGCCACATGCCGGGGCTGCGGCGGAACAGGGCAAAGCCGTCCGCGATCCAGCGCCAGCCGTGGGAGACCGGCACACCGCGCGGCTCCAGCAGCACGCCGCCGGCCTCGGGCTCGCGGGCCAGGCGTGCGCCCGGCGGGCTGAAGGGGTTGTGATCCTGCATCGGGACTCCTCGTCGGTTGGCCTCGGGCCGACTATGCGCAACGCCCGCCGCCGGTGTCAACCACCGGGGTGCCGCCGGCGCGCGGCTGGTGTAGAATGGCGCGCCCTCTCATAGCCGTTGCCGTTCGTCCGCCCCCATGTCCCTGCCCACCGAGCTGGCGCGCCGCCGCACCTTCGCCATCATTTCCCATCCCGATGCCGGCAAGACCACCCTGACCGAGAAGCTGCTGTTGTTCGGCGGGGCCATCCAGCTCGCGGGCACGGTGAAGGGGCGCAAGAGCGGCCGCCACGCCACCTCGGACTGGATGGAGCTGGAGAAGCAGCGCGGCATCTCCGTGACCTCCTCGGTGATGCAGTTCCCCTACCGCGGCCGCATCGTCAACCTGCTGGACACGCCGGGCCACGAGGACTTTTCCGAGGACACCTACCGCACGCTCACGGCGGTGGATTCGGCACTCATGGTCATCGACAGCGCCAGGGGCGTGGAGGAGCGCACCATCAAGCTGATGGACGTGTGCCGCCTGCGGGCCACGCCCATCCTCACCTTCGTCAACAAGCTGGACCGGGAGGGCCGGGACCCGGTGGACCTCATGGACGAGGTGGAGTCGGTGCTGGCCATCGACTGCGCCCCGGTGACCTGGCCCATCGGCATGGGCAAGTCGTTCGCCGGCATCTATCATCTGGCCGAGGATGTCGTCTGCCTGCGCGACGGGTCCCGGTTCGAGGGGCTGGACGACCCGGCCCTGGACCAGGCCCTGGGCGCCCGGGCGGACGAGCTGCGCGAGGCCATGGAGCTGGTGCGCGGGGCCAGCCATGCCTTCGATGCGCAGGCCTTCCTGGCGGGGCGCCAAACCCCGGTGTTCTTCGGTTCCGCCATCAACAACTTCGGTGTCCGGCCGTTGCTGGACTTCTTCGTGGAGCACGCGCCGCCACCGCGGCCGCGGGCCGCCACCACGCGCGAAGTGGCGCCGGAGGAGGAGCGGTTCACCGGCTTCGTTTTCAAGATCCAGGCCAACATGGATCCCCAGCACCGCGATCGGGTGGCCTTCCTGCGCATCTGTTCCGGCCGCTACCGCAGCGGCATGAAGGCACGCCACGTGCGCGCGGGCCGGGACATCAAGCTGGCCAATGCCATCACCTTCATGGCCAGCGAGCGGGAGCGGGTGGAGGAGGCCTGGCCCGGCGACATCATCGGCCTGCACAACCACGGCACCATTCGCATCGGCGACACCTTCAGCGAGGGCGAGGAACTCAAGTTCACCGGCATTCCCAGCTTCGCCCCCGAGCTGTTCCGGCGGGTGGTGCTCGAGGACCCGTTGCGCAACAAGGCCCTGCAGAAGGGGCTGGACCAGCTCAGCGAGGAGGGGGCGGCACAGGTGTTCCGGCCGCTGGACGGCAACGCGGTCATCGTGGGTGCGGTGGGCCTGCTGCAGTTCGACGTGGTGGCCTGGCGCCTGCGCCACGAGTACGGGGTGCAGTGCCGGTTCGAGGCGGTCAACGTGGCCACCGCCCGCTGGGTGGAAGGCCCGGCGGCCGAGCTGGAGCGGTTCCGGCGCCGGCACGCCGAGCACCTGGCGCTGGATCATGCCGGCAGCCTGGCCTATCTGGCCCCCACGCGGGTCAACCTGGAGCTCACCGTGGAGCGCTGGCCCGGGCTGGATTTCCGCGCCACCCGCGAGCACTGATGGCGCGTCGAAACAGGTCGTCCTGAGCCTTTTCCCCGCGCCGGACCCGGGCCGGCGGCACCGAATCAAGCGCCTGCACGCCCGGTTTGGGGGCGGGGTCTCCTTGCCCCGCCCCGGCAGGCCCGCGGGTGCCCGTTTTCCCTGTCAACCGTCCCGGCCCTGCCGCGTTGTTACGGATGAACGCGACAGGATTTTTCCATCGACGACAGAGGAGTACGGGACATGAAACATGTGGTAATTTCCCTGGGACTCGCTGCCTTGCTGGGTGCGGGGACGGCCCTGGCCGACGAGGGTGACCGCGGCGATCGCATCGAGGACCGGCTGGACCGGCGCGGCGACCGCGTGGAGGACCGGCTGGACCGGCGCGGCGACCGCATCGAGGATCGGCTGGACCGGCGCGGTGATCGCATCGAGGACCGGCTGGACCGGCGCGGGGATCGCATCGACGAGCGCCTGGACCGGCGCGGAGAGCGCATCAACGATCGCCTGGACCGGCGTGCCCAGTGGCTGCGTGACCATGGCCGGGACGGCGCCGCCGATCGCCTGGATCGCCGCGGTGACCGCATCGAGGACCGCCTGGACCGGCGCGGCGACCGTATCAACAACCGCCTGGATCGGCGCGGCGAACGCATCAACAACCGCCTGGACCGGCGCGGCGAACGCATCAACCGGCGGCTGGATCGCCGCGGCCAGCGCATCGACCGGCGCCTGGACCGGCGCGGCCAGCGGGCCCACCGCCGCTATGATCGCCGCCACGGCGGCCGTTGATCTCCGGGACCGCCGCCGGCTGCTCCGGCGGCCGGCGGCCCGGCCCGTCGGGGCGGCAGGGTGCGGGGACGGGACGCGGGGCGGGAGTCGCCGTGAACACCGGTCCGCCCGGCATCCCGCCCCGGCGCTGCACAGTCACGAGGACACGACGCTGGACGACATCGCCGCCCTGGACAGGTTCCTTGCCGGCATCGAGCATCGCGCGCTGCAGATGGCGCGGGTGGCCACCGGCAACGTGGACGAGGCCCTGGACATCGTGCAGGATGCCATGTTGCTGCTGGTGAAGCGCTACGGGGACCGCGGCGAGCAGGAGTGGGGCCCGCTGTTCCACCGCATCCTGCAGAACCGCATCCGCGACTGGTACCGGCGGCAGAAGGTGCGCAACCGGCTGCGCACCTGGCTGGGCGGCGGCGAGGACGACCCGGCCGACGACATGGCCGGCGTGCCGGACCCGGACGGGCGCGATCCCGCCGGCGAGCTGGCGGGCGGGCAGACCCTGGCCCGGGTGCAGCAGGCCCTCCACGGCCTGCCGCTGCGCCAGCAGCAGGTGTTCCTGCTGCGGGCGTGGGAGGGGCTGGACGTGGCGGAGACGGCACGGGCCCT
>JALUTW010000010.1 GCA_027021685.1 Chromatiales bacterium
TCAGGGTGATGCGGCTGGTGTCGGCCGGGGGTGTGGATTCCATGGCGGGGCCTCCCTGGCTGGTCCTCGGGATGTCTCTGCCTTCCCATCCTGCCGGGGCCCGGCGCGGGTGTAAATTGGGGAGATCCCCAATCCGTATAGGGGAGATCCCTAAGGCGTATTAGGGAAAACCCTAATATCGGCCTTATAAAGTGTGATCTGATTCACGAAACAAGTGACTGCAGAAACGAGGCAAAAGAGACTACCACGCTCTTACCTGCTTAACCCGCGCTGCAGCCATGCCTGGTTACCTGCCCGACGCTCTCCCTGCGCCTTATACCTTGAAAGTTGCCGGAGGTCAGGCGGTGCTGGCCCGGGCCGGTGCCTGGGCGCCCTGTTCCAGCCAGTCCAGCAGCGGCGCCCACTGGGCCTTGTCCCTGGCCACCCGCGAGTCCCACAGCTCGTGGATGCCCAGGCCCCGCTCGGCGGCGTGGACGTAGTTCTGGGTGTCGCGCAGGTGGGTGACGAAGGGCATGTTGAGGGTGGCGAGGAACCGCTCCAGGGCCTGAAACACGCGGGTGTGCTCCTTGACCCGGTTGGCCACCACGCCCAGGCGGATGCCCCGCTGCCGCACGCGGCCCTCCAGCAGCAGATCGGCGATGAACCGCGACACCGCGTGGATGTCGATGGGCGACGGCAACACGGGAATGATGATGGTGTCCACGTCGCGCAGGCAGTCCCGCAGCGCCTGGCCGGTGACCCCGGCGGGCGCATCCACCACCACCCGCTGGGTGCCGGGCGGGACCCGGAGCTGGAAGGCCCGGGTCTCGTGGATGCCCGGGCGGCGGTGCGCCGCCACGCCGTGAATGGGCGGCCGCTGGCCGGGCCGCAGGCTCAGCCATTTGCCGGCGGAGGCCTGGGGATCGAAGTCCAGCAGGGCCGTGCTGTAACCCTCCACGGCATAGCACGCCGCCAGGTTGGTAGCAATGGTGGTCTTGCCGCAGCCACCCTTGGAATTGAGCACCAGTACGCGTTGCATGTCAGGAACACCGCTGCCTCTGCGGCGGATCCGGGGCCGTCCGCTGAACCCGCCGCCGCACCTGACCTTGGTTATCGGATACCGCCGGGACCGTCTTGACCTTCCTTCACCAACCCTACCCGGCCTTCCAAGTGTAGCCAATAGCCGGATGGTACTGGCGCGCCAGCGCACATTTTCAACAAGTCATTGATTTCACGTGCATAAGGCACCGGGAACCGGGGTCGAGTTGACACCCGGGCCGGGCCCCGCGTACAGTCGCGGCCACTGACACCGCTTCAGGTGCCCCGCGCCGCGGCCGCGGACGGGGTGAAACGGGAAGCCGGTGCCCCCGCCGTACCCGCGGCCGGGGAAAGCCGGCGCTGCCCCCGCAACGGTAGGCAGGTCGAGGTGCATCACGGCAGCCACTGTCCCGGCAGGGACGGGAAGGCGATGCGCCGGAAGGGTCCAGGCGGCCCTTCGCCTGCGAGCCCGGAGACCGGCCTGAGGCGAACCAGCGGCGTGTCGCGGGGGGCGGCAGCGGCGGTGCCGGCACTCGCGCGTCTGCACAACCGGTTCCCCTCCCGCACGCCTGACAACAACAGGCACGGGTGTGTGCCCCGAGCAAGACGTGGGGAGCCGTACGATGTCCTTTCACTTCCGATGGGCCGCCTGCGCGGCGCTGTTCCTTCTTCCTGCAGTTTCTCCGGCCGCCGACGACGGCACCGTCATCGTCACCGCCACGCGCGTGGCCGAGACCGCCGACGAGACCCTGAGTTCGGTCACCGTCGTCTCCGGCGAGGAGCTCCGCGCCAGCGGCGCCAGCAGCCTCATGGAGGCCCTCGACGCCCTGGCCGGACTCACCTTCACGCGCAGCGGCGGCCCGGGCCAGCAGACCAGCCTGTTCCTGCGCGGCACCAACAGCGCCCACGTGCTGGTGCTGGTGGACGGGGTGCGCATGGGCTCGGCCACCGCCGGGGGCTTCGCCTGGGAGTTCGTGCCGGTGGATCAGATCGAGCGCATCGAGATCGTGCGCGGACCGCGCTCCGCGGCCTGGGGCGCCGACGCGCTGGGCGGTGTGGTGCAGATCTTCACCCGCCGCGGCGGCGGCGCCGAGGGCACCCGGGCCCACGCCCGCGCGGGCGCCGGCGGGCTGGGCACCACCGAGGCCGGCGGCGGCTTTTCGGGCCGGCGCGGCAAGGCGCGCTACAGCTTCCAGGTCTCGCGGCTGGAGACCGAGGGCATCGACGCGCGCCAGCCCACCACGGGCCCCTTCGGCGTGGATCAACCGGATCGCGACGGCTTCCGCAACACCTCGCTGTCGGGCCGGCTCGACTATGATCTTTCGGCCGCCTCGTCGGCATGGCTGAGCCTCCAGCACAGCGAAGGCAACGTGGAGTTCGACGCCAACGGGGCCGACGAGACCGATTTTACACAACAGGTCCTCTCCGCCGGCCTGCGCTTTCGGGTGAACGGCAGCCACGAAATGCGGTTCACCGCCGGCCGCAGCCTGGACCAGCAGGAGACCTTCAGCCGCACGGGCACCGGCAACTACCGCTATGACACCCGGCGCACCACGCTCAACTGGGAGAACATCCTGACCCTGGGCGAGGCACTGGAACTCTCGGGCGGCATCGACTACCTGCTGGACGAGGTGGACAGCACCACTTTGTACGACCGGGACAACCGCGACAACATCGGCGCCTGGCTGCGCGCGCGCGGCCGCGCCGGCAGCGTGGACCTGCAGGCGGAGGCCCGGGTGGACGACAACGGGCAGTTCGGCAACCACGCAACGGGCAACATCGCCGCCGGTCTCGAACTGGGCGGCGGCATGCGCCTGGC
>JALUTW010000011.1 GCA_027021685.1 Chromatiales bacterium
AGACCACGGGCAGGCAGCTTCCGCGCCGCAGCAGGCGCAGCGCGCGGCTGGACCTGCGCCACGACGGCGGGCGGCTGGACTGGGGCATCAGCCTCGTCGCCCACGGCCCGCGCTTCGACGATGCGGCCAACACGGTGAAGCTGCCGGGCTATGCCGTGGTGGACGCCTTCGCCGCCTACCGCTTCAACGGCCATACACGCCTGCGGCTGCGCGCTGACAACCTGCTGGACAAGGAATACCAGACCGCCGCCACCTACAACACCGTGGGCCGGACCTTCTTCGTCTCGCTCGAGTTCACGGATCTGTGATCACATGAATACCCGCCGCCGCATGGCGCTGTTGCTGCTGCTCTCGGGCGGCCTGCACGCGGCCGTGCTGGCGGGCCGGACGGGCGCGCCGCGACCGGCACTGCCGGCCCAGCCCGCCGCAGCGCTGGCGGTGAACCTGCTCGCCACCACCCCCGGGCGCCCGGGCACGGACACGCGCAGGCCGGCACCGGCCCGCCCGCGGGCCCGGCCGCCGCGGCCGCAGGCACCGCCGCCCGCGACACGGGCACCTGGCTCCGCCGCGCGTGCCGTGCAGGAGAAACCACCCGCGCGACGACAACCGCCGCCGGACCGCGCAACCGGGAGCGCCGCCGGCGCGGTCCGCCCGGACCCGGCACTGCGCACGCTGGTGCGCGGGAGGCTCCAGCGGGAACTGGCAGCCCGCTTCCGCTATCCTTACCTGGCGCGGCGGCGCGGATGGGAAGGCCGGGTCGTGCTGGGCCTGCAACTGACGCCCGACGGGCACATCCACCGGCCCCGCGTCATGAAGAGTTCCGGCCACCGGGTGCTGGACCGTGCGGCACTGGATGCAGTGGCCGGGGCAGGGCCGCTGGAATGGGCACCGCCACTGCTGCAGGGCGCGGCACTGGACCTCGACCTGCCCGTGATCTACCGCCTGACGGGGGAGTGAAACGTGGGCCACAGGCTGTCGAAGATCTACACCCGCACCGGGGATGGCGGCACCACCGGCCTCGGCGACGGGAACCGCGTGGACAAGGACAGCCCGCGGGTGGAGGCCTACGGCACCGTGGACGAACTCAACGCTGCGCTGGGCCTGGTCCTGGCCCACGATCTCCCTCCCCGCCTGCACGAAATGCTGACCGCACTGCAGCACGACCTGTTCGACCTGGGTGGCGAGCTGTGCGTGCCGGGGCGTGCCGTGCTGGACGCCGGCGACGTGACGCGGCTGGAACAGTGGCTGGACCGGCTCAATGCCGACCTGCCGCCGCTGGAGGACTTCATCCTCCCGGCCGGTGGACCCGCCACCGCCGCCTGCCACCTGGCCCGCACCGTCTGCCGCCGGGCCGAGCGGCGCATGGTGACCCTGGCCCGCACCGACCGTGTCAATGAACACAGCCTGGCCTTCGTCAACCGCCTGTCCGACCTGCTGTTCGTCATGGCCCGGGTCCTGGTGCGCCACGAACGGGGCGAGGAGATCGTGTGGCAACACCGGAACCGGCGCAAGCCAGAGGGCTAGCAGAAGGATCCAGCGACCTTATGTGACCCTCCACGATCTCCCGTTTGGCACGGGAACAGGAACATCGGTTCCCTCTCGCGCCAGGGAAGAAACAATGGGCAGGCGCACACGACGGCCGCCCGCGCCCTCCCCCTCACCCCGGCCCTCTCCCCCGTGATGCGGGGGAGAGGGAGAGAATTCGCGGCTGGGAACTCCTGTTCCGGCCACGCGATCCCTGCGATGGCACTGGAACCGTGACCTGCCACAGGGTGGTGCGATGGCTTCGCCATCGCACCCTACGTCCTTCCATCCTCTGTCTTCTGGCCTCT
>JALUTW010000012.1 GCA_027021685.1 Chromatiales bacterium
GCGGTGCAGGTCGCGGATGGCATCGGGCGTGGTGGCCTTGATGGGGTCGGCCACGCCCAGCAGGGCGGCCGGCTGTCCGTCCACGGCCAGGAACATCACGGTCTGGCCCTCGCGGCGCAGGGCCTCGGCCTGCTCCGCCAGGGGACCGGGATCCACCTTCAGCTCCTCCAGCAGGCGGCGGTTGCCCAGGGCCACCTGGTGCCCGGCCACGCGCCCCGTGACCCCGCGGCCGGTGCGGGCCTTGAAGTCCTCCACCGTCTCCAATGCCAGCGAGCGGTCCTCGGCCCCGCGCACGATGGCCTCGGCCAGGGGATGCTCCGAGCCCCGCTCCAGGCTCGCGGCCAGGCGCAGGACCTCGTCCTCGCCGCGGTCACCGGCCGGGGCCACGGTGACCAGCCGCGGCCGGCCCTCGGTGAGGGTGCCGGTCTTGTCCACCACCAGGGTGTCCACCTTTTCCATGATTTCCAGGGCCTCGGCGTTCTTGATGAGCACGCCGGCCAGGGCGCCGCGGCCGGTGCCCACCATGATGGACATGGGCGTGGCCAGGCCCAGGGCGCAGGGGCAGGCGATGATGAGCACCGCCACCGCGTTGATGACCGCATGCGCCAGGCGCGGTTCCGGGCCCCACTGCCACCATACGAAGAAGGTCACCACGGCGACGGCCACCACCGCCGGCACGAAGTACGAGGCCACGACGTCGGCCAGCTTCTGGATGGGCGCGCGGGAACGCTGGGCGGCGGCCACCATCTCCACGATGCGCGACAGCAGGGTGTCGGCGCCCACCTTCTCCGCCCTCATGAGCAGGGTGCCGTTGCCGTTGACCGTGGCGCCGATGACCTTGTCCCCGGGGCCCTTGTGCACCGGCATGGGTTCGCCGGTGACCATGGACTCGTCCACGTGGCTGTCACCCTCGACGACGGTGCCGTCCACCGGGATTTTTTCTCCCGGCCGCACCCGCAGGGTGTCGCCCACCTGCACCTGCTCCAGGGGAATGTCCTCCTCGCTGCCGTCGGGCCGCACGATGCGGGCGGTGTTGGGGGCCAGCTCCAGCAGCATGCGGATGGCCTCGTTGGTCTTGCTCCGCGCCCGCAGCTCCAGCACCTGGCCCAGCAGCACCAGGGTGGTGATGACCGCCGCGGCCTCGAAGTACACCGGCACCACGCCCACCGCGTTGAACACCGACGGGGGGAAGATCCCGGGTGCGATCACCGCCACCGTGCTGTAGGTCCAGGCCACGCCCACGCCCAGGGCGATGAGGGTGAACATGTTGAGATTCCTGGTCACCACCGACTGCCAGCCGCGGACGAAGAAGGGCCAGCCGCCCCACAGCACCACCGGCGTGGCCAGGATCAGTTCCAGGGCCTGGCGCAGGCGCGGGGCGATGATTTCGGCCATGGCCTCGGGCCAGAATTCCGCCGCCATGGCGCTGAACAGGACCGGAATGGTGAGCACCGCGCTGATCCAGAACCGGCGGGTCATGTCGGCCAGCTCCGGGTTTTCCTCCTCCGCCACCGCGGTGCGGGGCTCCAGGGCCATGCCGCACTTGGGACAGGTGCCCGGGTGGTCCTGCACCACCTCCGGGTGCATGGGGCAGACGTACTCGGTCTTCACCGGCGGGGCCCCCGCGGTCGGCTCCAGGGCCATGCCGCACTTGGGACAGGTGCCGGGGCCGTACTGGCGCACCTCGGGGTGCATGGGGCAGGTGTACTCTTGGAGCCGGCAGGTGCCGTCGGGGCAGGTTTCGTCGGCGGCCGCAGCGGCGGTCTGTTCGCCCGTGTACTGCTCCGGGGCCTGTCTGAACTTGTGGAGGCAGTGCTCGCTGCAGAAGTACCAGGTCCGCCCCCCGTATTCCTCGCTGGCGGCGGCGGATCCGGGGTCCACGCTCATGCCGCAGACCGGGTCCTTCACCGGGGCCTGCGTTCCGCCGCCGTCGCCTGCATACTGCTCCGGGGCCTGCCTGAACTTGTGGTGGCAGTGTTCGCTGCAGAAGTACCAGGTCTGTCCCTTGTAGGTTTCACTGGCGGCCGCCGTATCCGGTTCCACGGTCATGCCGCAGACGGGATCCTTGTGCATCTGTTGTTCTCCTCCCGTACAGGTGCGGGCCGGGGCGGACCCCCGCCCCGGCGTGGTTGTGTTCAGCGACCATGCATGCGGTTGCGCTCGGCCTGATGCTGCATCA
This sequence comes from Chromatiales bacterium, assembly GCA_027021685.1. Lineage (GTDB taxonomy): Bacteria > Pseudomonadota > Gammaproteobacteria > CAMYNG01 > CAMYNG01 > JALUTW01. The sequence goes on from JALUTW010000012.1 coordinate 2,180, forward strand.
TCTGCTCCATCATCTCCTGCATCATGTCGAGACGCTGTTCCAGGCGCTGCAGCCTATGTGACATCATGTCGGAACCCGGGGTTCCGCCGCCCTTGCCGTCACCGTGCATGTCGCGGTGCATGTCCCGCCGGGCGGTCTGCCCGCCGCCTGTCATTCCGGACCCCATGCCCATCATGCCGCCACCCATCATGTGGCTCATCATGTGGCGCATCATGCCCATGCCCTTCATCATCTCCTCCATGTGCTGCTGCATGAGCTCGTCATGGGTCTTGGGATCGCGGGCCTTGCGGGCCTTGTCCAGCACCTGGCGGGAGCGCATCATCTGTTCGTGCATTTTCTGCATGTCGATGGCGCCGGCATCCTGCTTGCCGGCCCAGGCCAGCGGGGCGGCCAGCGCAATGACCAGAGCGGAAACGAGAATCCTGACGTTCATGGTTTGACCTCCTGGTTCGTGTCGTTGATTGACATGGCGGTCCGGAGCGGATCCTTTCCGCCGCCTCCTTCAAGTACTGGTGTCCGGGTCCACGCCGATCTGCACCAGGGTGTCGCTCAGGTACCGGTACGGCGGCACCACCAGGTTGGTGGGGGCCGGCACCCCCTTGTACACCCGGCCGGCAAGATCGAACCGGGAACCGTGGCACGGGCAGAAGTAACCGCCGGGCCAGTCACGACCCAGGTCCTCCGGACCGATGTCGGGCCGGAAGGTGGGCACGCACCCCAGGTGGGTGCAGATGGCGATGACCACGAAGTGCTCGGGATGAAGGGAACGGTAGCGGTTGCGGGCGTATTCCGGCTGCTGGCTGGTGACCCGGGAGTCGGGGTCGCGCAGGCGCGCCAGCAGGGCCGGGTCGTCCAGCCGCTCCAGCATGTCCGGCGTGCGGCGCAGGACCCAGACCGGCCGCTTGCGCCATTCCACCGTGACCTGGCTGCCGGGTTCGATGCGGGAGATGTCCACCGTCACCGGCGCCCCCTGGGCCCGGGCCCGGGCGCTGGGCTGCATGGAGGCGATGAAGGGCACCGATGCGGCACCCAGCCCCACTGCGCCCACGGCCGTGGTCAGCACGGTGAGAAAACGCCGGCGTGCCGGATCACTGCCTTTTCCGCCGTCGTGGGAGTCGGAGTTCATGGCCATCGCCTTTCCGCGGTGATTGCGTGGGACCCGTTACCCGAGACCCGGGAACCGGCCGCAGGTTCGGCGCGATGCCCGTGCAGTTGATCCAGGTCAACAGGATTCGCGGCTGGCCAGGGCGGCGCGCAGTTCCGACTCGGTGGGCTGGTGGCGGAATACCACCTCGCCGTCGATGACCAGGTTGGGCGAGTGCCTGATCTGGAATCGGTCCACCAGCTCCGGGTGATCCTCCACGTACCTGATTTCGCAGTCGTGGCCCAGGTCCGCCAGCTCGCGCTTGAGGTTGGGGGCGTGGGTACAGTTGCGGGTGGCGATGATGAAAATCCTGCTCATGGTGGTTTCCTCACGGTTTATCTGGCTATTCTCTCGTGTGGGCTCTCGTGTGGGGGGACGAGGCCGCTTGATGGCGGCAGTATGACACACGGCGGCCGGCGGAAGTTGATCTCGATCACCGGGGACGGAAGTGTCCGGCCCTGGGGCCCGCCCAGCCTTTGCCCGTGACAGGGAATAAATCACCGGGCTGGTGCGTCGCAGACTGGGCAGGGGTGAATTCCCGTGACTCGCCAGCCATGGCAGCGCTGGTCCCCGCACCCTCCGGCGTCAGCCGGAGGTCAATCCGACCCAATGGAGGAAACCATGACAAGCAGAAAGACGACTTCCCTTTTGTTCCTGGTGGGCCTGGCCCTGCTCGCTGCACCCCTGGGGGCGCGTTCGCCGCCGGGGCCATGTCCATAGAACAGAAACTGGAGGCGTGCAAGCGCGAATTCAGGCGCGCCCACGACAAGAACCTGAGCCAGAAGGAAGCCGCCGAGGCCAACCTCAAGCATCTCAAGCTGATGAAGGAGCTGCTGGAGGAACTCAACAAGAAGAACGCCAATGGCAGGATGTCCAACGAGGACCTGCAGCAGAACGTCATGGTCATGTCGCATTTGCTGGAGATGCTGGTGACCGAGAACCTCGCGCGCAAGGAGCAGAGCTGGTACCTTAACTACTGACGGTACCTTGCGGCCGCACACCGGCGCGGGGCTGAAATGCCATGCCCGCGGTGCGTGCCAGGCCCGGCCCGTTGAAGAAGGACAGGATGTCCTTTTTCAACACCCTGTTAAGTTCTCAGGTGGGCGAGGGCGGGAGAGATGGCCGCCTGCAGTGGGGGAGCGGGCTCCAGCCCGCGCAGTTCATCCGGCAGCAGGGCGAGGTTGTCCGCCAGGCGCCGGCGGATGGCCTCCAGGGGCTCGGGCGGGGCCAGGCGGCGGCCGTTGCGCATCACCGGCACCAGCAGCGGTTCCCCGGGCAGGTCTTCGTTCTCCAGGCCCAGGGTGTCGGCCTCCACGCGGCCGGCGGTGTCATACCGGCGGAACACCTGCTTGCGTCCGGGCCAGGTGGCCTTGCCCTCGGAGCGCTTGCGGCGGGGACGGCCGGCATATTCCGCC
>JALUTW010000013.1 GCA_027021685.1 Chromatiales bacterium
GCGCCGCCACGCCGGTGTCCACCAGTCCCAGGCGCACCCCGCGGCCGCAGGCCGTGCCCGCCTTCCAGCCCGTGACCCGGAGGGCATAGCGGCGGGCCGAGGGGGCGCCCTGCAGCAGGTAGCGGTGATTCGCCTCCACCTGCCCGCGCCGGACCTCGGGGAGGGCCTCGCGCAGCATCCGCCTGGCCTCGGCCACGGTCATCCCGCGGGGGACCTCCAGCACGCTCACCACCATGCCCAGGGCCTCGAGGGTGCGGCGCCGCCTGACCCGCAGGCCCAGGGCCTGCGCCCGCAGGGCCAGCGCGCGTGCCTCGTCCATGCCGGGACTCGCCACCAGGAGTTCGCCCGGCTCCACGTCCGGGCCGTCGGCCGCCGGCGCCGCGGTGTCGCCGCCGGGAACCGCCGGCGGCGGCGCCTCCAGGAGACTGCCGCCGCCGGTACCCGCGGGCGGCGTGTCCGGTGGTGTCTGTTCAAGGGGGCTGCGGCCGGTCGCTGGCGCGGAACCGTCCTCCTCCGGAGGCCGCCGCGGGGCCACCCGCGTCCGGGATGTCCGCGCGGGCCGGGCGTCGCAGGCCAGGGACCGGGACATGCGGTTGTTGCGTTCGTCGGCCTCGCGCACCCGGCCGGTGGCATCCACCACCACTGCCACCCCGGCGCGGCCCGGGACGACGAGGTCAGCGGTCCAGCGCACGCGGCCGCCGGGGCGGCGCAGGCGCTTGTGCGGATCCACACGTTGCAGCGGCACCAGCAACGGCGCCTGCCGGTCCAGCTCCAGGCGCAGCACGGCGCCCGCGCGCGCGGAATAGGCGGCGGCAGGCAGGGCCCCGGGCCCGCGGTTGGCCAGCGTCACCCGCACCCGGCAGCGGCCGTCGGCTTCCACGCGGGTGACTGCGAGATCGGGCAGCAGGGGCGCCCGTGCGGCGGGCAGGATCTGGGGCCAGCCCAGCAGGCCGCACCACAGCGCCAGCGGCAGGAGCCTGCGGGACTCATTCCGCCGCCGCATGAACCACGACCCCCTTTCTGGCCCTCAGGGCGGCCACCGCGGCGGCGACCCTGGCATCATCGGCCGGCGAGACGCCTTGCAACCGGATGCGGTAGACCCCCAGCGCACCAGGGCCGTCCACGATGATCCCGTCCACCGCCTGCAGGACCTCCCGGATCTGCGCCTCGGTGGCGGTGGGCGCGAATTCCACCTGCACCACCGCGCCGGAGACCTGCATGCCCAGAGGCACGATGCCCGTCTCCGCTTCCTGCCATGGCTTCACCAGGAGCACGCTCTGGATCACGATGACGACCACCGCCGCCGCCAGGGCCGGCTGCCACCACTGCAGCCGCCGCGCGCGCGGCTTCGCCTCGCTGCCCCGGACCTGGCGCATGAGCCGCCGCAGGCCCAGTTCGCCCGGGGCGTCCGCCCCGCCCTCCGCCTTGATCTGCTCCCGCAGCCGGGCCAGCCATGCCGCTTCGTCACGGCAGCGCCGGCATGACTCGAGGTGTTTCTCGACCCGCGCGCGCTCCGGCCCCTCCAGGGTGCCGTTGACGTACCAGGACAGCAGCTCGTCCGGATGTGTGGAATCGTCATGCATGGTCATCTCGTCACCGTTTCCTCGCCTCTCCGGCGTAGTCGCGCTGCCGCCCGTTCCGGTTCACCCCGCGGCACCCAGGGTCTGGAGGCAGCGCTTGAGCGCGTTCTTGGCGTGCATCATGCGCGTCTTCACCGTGCCGAGGGGACAGCCCGCGATGTCCGCGATTTCCGCGTAGGACAGATCCTCGAAAAACGCCAGGTGGACCACGGTGCGGTGCGCATCGGACAGCTTCTCCAGGCACCGGCGCACCGCGCTGGCATCTTCCACCCCGGCCACCGCGTCGATGCCGCCGGCACTGTCCTCGTCGGGAATGGACTCGTCCAGTTCCTCGTGCCGGTCCTCGCGCCCGCGCCGGCGCAGGGCGTCCATCACCTTGTGGTGGGCGATGCCCAGGACCCAGGTCATGGCGCGGGAGCGGCCCTCGAAGCGCCCGGCATGGTGCCAGACCTGGAGCATGACATCGTTGAGGATGTCCGCGGCCATGGCGGGATCGCCCACGCGCTTGAGGGTGAAGGCATAGACGCGCTGGTGGGTCAGCCGGTAGAAGGCCTCCAGGGCCGCCTCGCTCCCGGCGGCGATGCGTTCCAGGAGCGCCTCGGCCGATTCCGCGTCCGTGGATGTGGCGTCCGGCTCGTTCAAGGCACCTCCAGCTCCCGCGGTGCGCTCTCGGCCAGGGTACGGCCATCGGCGCCGATGGCGCGCACGCGCCAGCGATAGCGCCGGCCCGGAACCAGGCGCTGGCGTGTGGCCGGAGACAGGGCGAGTTCGTGCTGCCCGGCGGGGACCACCGCCCCGGCCACCACGGCCGGCACCTCCGTGCGCGCCGGCGCCGCCGGCAGCAGCTCCAGCCGGTAGGCCTGGGCCCCCCTGACCGGACGCCAGCGGAACCGCGTGGCCGGCCCCAGGCGCGCGCCCGGCGCCGGTGCGCTCACCTGCAGCGGCGACATTACGCGCGCGGAACCCGCGTTGACGAAGTAGCGCAGCCGGGGCAGCGCGAAACCGGGGGCCGGATCCGTGATGCGCAGGCGCACGAGATAACTGCCCGCCCGCCGGGATGGCAGGAGCGGACTGTCCAGGACATGTTCGCCGCTGCCGGCGAGATAGCGGCGCACGGTGTGGACGGGCCGGAACACGGGCTTGCCCGCGGTGCTGGACGGGTCGGCCAGCTCCCACACCGCGCGCAGCAGCCCGCTGCCGGTGGTCGTGAGGCGGGCCCGTACCCGGACCGGTGCGCCCGGCCGCACCACCTCCAGCACCGAGCCGCCGGCAAACGACAGGGCCACGCGCGAGACGGTGAGCGGCGTGGCGCCGCTGCCGGTGACGGGAAGCTGTATGGCGCCGGTCGCGGCCCCGAAGCCGTCGTCGAAGGTCCGGGTGTAGAAAATGCGGTCCACTCCCAGCCGGTGCGCCTGCTGCAGCACACGGGCGGGGACCAGCACCGTCTCCCGGAAGTCGATCACCGCCAGCGCCCCCGACACCGGCACGGTCCGGGTCAGCACGCGCGGCACCGTGGCCAGCACGCGCCCCGTGATGCTGCCGGCCCGGAACGTCCCGGCGGGCGATGTCACCGTCGGGCCCGCGCCGGTCGTGTTGCGGGTCACGCGCCAGACCAGGGACACGGAGGCGGCCTGCCCCAGGGCCACGTTGCGCGACACCGGCGCCGTGCTCACCGAGGATATGGCGGCCTCCGCCGGCCCGGCCAGCACCAGCGCCAGCAATACGACCGCTGCACGCATCGACATTGCCCTGCCTGTTACGTTTCTACCCAATGGCGCCTCCCGTTGCTCAAGACCCGGCCTGCCAGGAGACGGTCAGGCGCAGGAACACCTGGTTGCTGGTCGCGTCGTTCACCGGGTCCACCCGGTCCACCTGTTCGCGGCGTTGCCCCTCCAGCGAGACCTGCAGCCCCGGCTGTCCGCCGCCGGCCTCCTGCACCGTCCACGCCAGGGTGCCGCCGATGTCCACCGTCCGGGCATCCACTGAGTCGTCGGACGAGCGCTCCCGGTTCAATGCAAGCGTCAGACCGGCCTGGACCCGTTCCGAAAAAGCATAGCCCAGCTCCAGCCCGGCGGTGTCGGTGACGGTCTCCACACCGGCATCGCGATCCTCGCTCCGGGCGTGCTGCACCGTCAGCGCGAGGGTGAGGCCGGCATCACTCTGCAGATCCAGTGTGGCCTCGGTGGCCGCATTGCGGGTGTCGGCCGACTGCCCGCCGAGATCGTCGTCGCGGCCCACGGAATGGCTCAGGCTCCAGCTCCAGGCGGGATAAGTGAAACTGGCGCTCAGTGTGACGTTGCGGGTGTCGCGCAGGTCGCCGGGCATGAGGCCCGCTCGTGCGTTCACCACGCGCTGGTTCAGGTCCACCGCGCTGAGGGAAAACGCAGGTTGTCCGTACCATGGCAGCGGGACATCGTCCGTGGCCTCCTGGTCCGGCGGCGCATAGGCCAGGTCGAAGGTGACCTGGCGGGTGGCGACACGCGGCAGCAGGACCAGGCCATTGACATTGTCGGTCTCACGCCCGGCCCCGGCCTGGAGATCGATCCCGTTCCAGTTGAACTCCAGGAACCCGCGCACCATGTTGCGATCGGCCACCGCCCCGGGATTGGCGGGACTGCGAAAGAAAGTCCCGAGACGGCGATGCTCCAGCCCCAGGCGCAGGCTGGCGGGCTCGCCCCGCAGCGGCCGTTCGCGCCAGGGCGTATAACTGAGCAGGACCGCCAGTCCGTCGTCGGACTCGGCCGGCAATGGACCGGGGCCGTCGTAGTCATAACGGGTCCGCGCCAGTTCGCCCCGCAACTGCAGGCGCTCCTGCAGCACCAGTGCCTCGGCCGCCACCGCGGCCGCCTCACCCCGGCTGCCGGTCTCCGGTTCACCGCCCACGCCCTCGCCCGTCTGCCCGGGATCCCCGCCGGACAGATACACGGCCGAGAACGACAGGGCGCGGGGAGACCGGGGCAAGGGACGCGCCGCCACCACCACGCCCGCCGTGCGCTCATCGGAACGGTCGATCCCGAGGCCCCCGGTGAGGCCCGTGATCTCCTGGGTGCGCAGGGCAAAGGCGCTTGCCGACCAGGTCCCGCCCGTACCGGTGTAACCCGCCGACACGCCGCGGCGGCTGAACTCCTGCACGATCAG
>JALUTW010000014.1 GCA_027021685.1 Chromatiales bacterium
GGCGTCATCGCCGTGGCCGCGGCGGCGGCCGGGTTCTGGGCCGCCGTGATCCTGCGCGAAGCGCCGGAACCGGCTCCGGAACCCTCCCCCGCCACAGCGCCGGAACCGGCGGTGCCCGTGCCCCAGGGACCGGCCCGCACCCCGGCCCCCTCGGCGCGCGGTTTCACCGATGCCATGATCGGCAAGCTCCGGCCCGACTTCGCCCTGCCCGGCGTGGGCGGCAAGGTGCACCGGGCCTCGGAATGGGACGGCCAGGTGCTGGTGATCAACTTCTGGGCCACCTGGTGCCCGCCCTGCGTGCGCGAGATGCCGGCCCTCAACGAGCTCTACCTGGCGCACAAGGACAAGGGCTTCGCCGTCATCGGCATCGCCCTGGACGCGGCGGACGACGTGGAGCAGTTCATCGACCCCATGGGCATCGACTACCCGGTGCTGGTGGCCGAGGAGGAGGGCCTGGAGCTGGCCCGGGCCTACGGCAACCGCCTGGGGGTGCTGCCCTACACCGTGGTGGTGGACCGTGACGGCCGCATCCGCGCGGTGCACCCGGGCGAGATCGACCGCGAGCAGGCGGAGGAATATCTCAGGGATCTCCTGTAGGCCGGGAGCCGGGTGCTGGAACCCCGTCCCCGCCACCCGGCCCCCTTCTCCCCAATCTTGCCGCCAACGGCGCCAAACCGGCAGCCATCTCCGATTTATTGGACTTTGCCTCCGTTTTGCGGCAGACTAGCGCCTGTCTCAGCGGTGGGTGCCAGCGATCTGGCCGGCATCGGACGCCATCCTTCCGCGAACTGCCGGGAAACCGGCCTCAAATTGCGATTCCGATCACGTTTTTCGACCAAGCACCATGGCCAGGATACTCGTCCTCCACGGGCCCAACCTGAACCTGCTGGGCACCCGCGAACCGGAGCACTACGGAACCACCACCCTGGCCGAGATCAACGCGCGCCTGGAGCGGGAATCGGCCGCTGCCGGCCACGAGCTTTCCCACCTGCAGTCCAATGCCGAGCACGAGCTCGTGGAGGCGGTGCAGCAGGCGGCACGCGACGGGGTCGCCTTCATCATCTTCAATCCGGCCGCCTTCACCCACACCAGCGTGGCCCTGCGCGACGCCCTGGCCGCGGTGGCCATTCCCTTCATCGAGGTCCACCTGTCCAACGTGCATGCGCGGGAGGACTTTCGCCGCCGATCGTACTTCTCCGATCTGGCCCTGGGGGTGGTGTCCGGCCTGGGACCGCTGGGCTACTCCCTGGCCCTGGCGGCGGCGGTGGAACATCTCAAGTCAGCCTGATCACCGGGAAGCACCACAACATGGATATCCGCAAGGTCAAGAAACTCATCGAGCTGCTGGAGGAATCCGGCATCGCCGAGATCGAGATCCACGAGGGCGAGGAGTCGGTGCGCATCAGCCGCCACTCCCAGGTCGCGCCACTGGCGGCGGCCGCGCCCGCCCCCCCGCCGCCGCCGGCCGCAGCCCCGGCGCCGGCCCCGGCGGCCGAGGCGGCCCCGGCCACCGGCCCCGGGGAGGCCGAAGGCGGCATCCCCGAGGGTCACGTGGTCACCTCGCCCATGGTGGGCACCTTCTACCGCGCGCCTTCGCCCGGGGCCAAGCCCTTCGTCGAGGTGGGCGACACGGTGAGCGTGGGTGACACCCTGTGCATCATTGAGGCCATGAAGCTGCTCAACCAGATCGAGGCCGACCAGGCCGGCGTGATCAAGGCCATCCTGGTGGAAAACGGCCAGCCGGTGGAATACGGCCAGCCCCTGTTCGTCATCGGATAAGCCCGGCCCATGTTCGACAAGATCCTGATTGCCAATCGGGGCGAGATCGCCCTGCGTATCCTGCGCGCCTGCCGCGAGCTGGGCATCAAGACCGTGGCGGTGCATTCCGAGGCCGACCGCGACCTCATGCACGTGCGCCTGGCGGACGAGTCGGTGTGCATCGGCCCGCCGCCGTCCACCGAGAGCTATCTCAACATCCCGGCCATCATCTCCGCAGCCGAGGTCACCGACGCGGTGGCCATCCATCCCGGCTACGGCTTTCTGTCGGAGAACGCCGACTTTGCCGAACGGGTGGAAGAATCCGGCTTCGTGTTCATCGGCCCGCGCCCGGCCACCATCCGCATGATGGGCGACAAGGTTGCGGCCATCGAGGCCATGAAGCAGGCCGGGGTGCCCTGCGTGCCCGGCTCCGGGGGTCCGCTGGGCAACGACGACAACGAGAACCTGCGCATCGCGCGCGAGATCGGCTACCCGGTGATCATCAAGGCGGCCGGCGGAGGCGGCGGCCGCGGCATGCGCGTGGTCCACTCCGAGGCCGCGCTGCTGTCGGCCATCTCGCTCACCCGCTCCGAGGCGGCCGCCGCTTTCGGCAACGATACCGTATACATGGAAAAGTTCCTGGAAAATCCGCGCCACGTGGAGTTCCAGGTCCTGGCCGACGAGCACGGCAACGCCATCCACCTGGGCGAGCGCGACTGCTCCATGCAGCGCCGCCACCAGAAGGTCATCGAGGAGGCGCCCGCGCCCGGCATCACCATGGAGCAGCGAAGCCGCATCGGCGAGCGCTGCGCCCAGGCCTGCCGCGACATCGGCTACCGTGGCGCCGGCACCTTCGAGTTCCTGTACGAGGACGGCGAGTTCTACTTCATCGAGATGAACACCCGGGTGCAGGTGGAGCATCCGGTGACCGAGATGATCACGGGGGTGGACATCGTGCGCGAGCAGATCCGCATCGCCGCCGGTGAACCCCTGGCCTACCGCCAGGAGGACATCACCTGGCGCGGCCACGCGGTGGAATGCCGCATCAATGCCGAGGACCCGGAGACCTTCCTCCCCTCGCCGGGCCGCATCGAGACCCTGCACGTCCCCGGCGGGCCCGGGATCCGGGTGGACTCGCACATCTACGCCGGCTACACGGTGCCACCCTACTACGACTCCATGATCGGCAAGCTCATCGCCCACGGTGACAGCCGGGCCTCGGCCCTGGCCCGCATGCGCACCGCCCTGTCCGAGGCCGTCATCGAGGGCATCCGCACCAACATTCCACTGCACCAGCGCCTGCTGGCCGACACCAACTTCCAGGCCGGCGGCACCAACATCCACTACCTGGAGAAGAAGCTGGGCCTCTGAAACGGCCGCCCCGGCCGGGGCACGTCAGGACGCGCGCCGCGTCCTCAGCACCAGCCAGCCCAGCAGCCCGGAGGCGGCGGAACCGGCGAGAATGGCCAGCTTGTCCGTGTACTGGTAGAGGGCGTCGTCGGTGAAAGCCAGCGAGCTGATGAACAGGCTCATGGTGAAACCGATGCCGGTGAGCACCGACACGCCATAGAACTGGCGCCATCCGGCACCGGCCGGCAGGGTCGCCAGGCCCAGGCGGACGGCCAGCCAGCTGAAGCCGAACACTCCCAGCTGCTTGCCCAGGAACAGCCCCAGCATGATGCCCAGGGGGACGGTGCCGCCCATCTGCTGGAGAGAGATGGGGCGCATGTCCACCCCGGCGTTGACGAAGGCGAACAGGGGCAGGATGAAAAATGCCACCCAGAAATGCAGGTTGTGCTCGATCTCCTTGAGCGGCGAGTATTCCTCTCCCCGCTCGTCCCGGGCCCGGAGCGGAATGGTGAAGGCCAGTGCCACCCCGGCCAGGGTGGCATGGACCCCGGACTTGAGCACGCTGACCCAGAGAATGGTGCCGACGATGAAATACGCAGCCTTCTTGGTCACGCCCGAGCGGTTGAGCACCACCAGCACCGCCAGGGCCACCCCGGCCACCACCATGGACGACACCGAAAGCTGGGTGGTGTAGAACACGGCGATGATGACGATGGCGCCCAGATCGTCGATGATGGCCAGGGCGGTGAGAAACACCTTGAGCGACACCGGCACCCGCCGCCCGAGCAGGGTCAGGATCCCGAGGGCGAAGGCGATGTCGGTGGCGGTGGGAATGGCCCAGCCCTCGCGCGCCACCGGGTCGCCGTGGTTGAAGGCCAGGTACACCGCCGCCGGCACCGCCATGCCGCCCACGGCCGCGATGCCGGGCAGTGCCGCCCGGCGCAGCGAGGACAGATGCCCTTCCAGGATCTCGCGCTTGACCTCGAGGCCGATGAGCAGGAAGAACACCGCCATGAGGCCGTCGTTGACCCAGAGGTACAGATCCTTGGCCAACTGCAGCGGCCCCACCCGGATCTCCACCGGCAGGTGCAGGAACCAGTGGTAGAGGGGCGCAATGAAAGAGTTGCTGAACAGCAGCGCCAGGGCCGTGGCCCCGATGAGCAGAAAGCCGGCGGCCGACTCCTTGCGGATGAATTCCTCGATGACCCTCATCGTGTCCTGCACTCCTTGCGGGCCCACGCCCGCCTCCGGGACGGTATCATGGCACAGGCACCGGCACGAGATCCGTCCTGAAATGCACTCTCCGTCCCCACCCCCCGCCTGGACGCGGCTCCTGGCCGAGGCCCCGGCCGAAGCGGTGCCGGCGCTGGAAGCCCTGCTGGAGGCCGCCGGCGCCCTCTCGGTCACGGTACAGGATGCCGGCGGCCAGCCCCTGCTGGAACCTCCGCCGGGCACCACCCCGCTGTGGCACCAGGTGCGGCTGGCGGCCCTGTTTCCGGCCGGCGCCCCCCTGGCGGACCTGATGCAGCGGCTGGAAGCGGCGGGCGCACGCGCCGTGCACACCGAGCCCCTGGGCGAACGGGACTGGGTGCGGGCCTGGC
>JALUTW010000015.1 GCA_027021685.1 Chromatiales bacterium
CACCGCGCGGCTGCGATCCATTCCTCCTCCCTGTGCCGGGGTCAAAGACCCAGTCGTTTTCCAGTTTTTACCACTTTTTCCCGAAAAGTTAAATGCTTATGGCACAACCCGGCATCCGGGAGGCCCCCGCCCCATACCTTCGGGCACTGGCCGCCGGGGGGGCCGACGCGCTACATTTGGCTAGAACCTATCTCAAAATTCCCCACGGCCGCGCGCCTGGCGATTTTCGGTGGGAGCTGATGAGCATGGCTGCACGGAAAGGCAATGCCGGCATCCTGGCCACGGAGGGCCACCGGGGTGAAAATCGCCGGCGCCCCAGGGGGTTGCGAGCCACGCCCACGCCGGCGGCGTTGCGCCGCTGGCCCGTACGGTAAGTACTGTGCTGCGCGGCGCGGCCGTGGACTCACAACGCGACACGCGCGGAATTCTGAGATAGGTTCTAGAGATCACGCCACCATGACCATTCCCCTGCACAAGGCCGGGGCCTCGGCGGCCCTGTTCGCGCTCATCCTGCTGGGCGCCTTCCTGCTCGTGCCGCGGGGCGGCGGCGGCGCCTCGCCGCCGCTGGCCGTCTTCATGCCCTACCTGCTGGCCGTGGGCGGAGCCGCGGTGGCGGTGGTGTTCCGCCAGGCCCGGGAGTTCAACCTGTTCCTGCTCCTGGTCCTGGCCTACTTCGGCCTGGGGGCCTATGCCTGGGGCCCGGGGGCGGGACAGGAAGGGCAGCTCCTGCTGGAAGGGCTGCTGGCCCTCCTCGTTCCCCTCAACTTCATCCTCGCCGTGGCCCTGCGCGAGCGCGGGGTGCTCAACCATCACGGGCTGTTGCGGGTCATCCTGCTGGCGGTCCAGGCCAGCGCGGCCATGCTGCTGCTGCAGCTCCGCCCGCCGGCCCTGGCGGCCGCCCTTCACGCCCGCTGGTTCGATCTGCCCGCCACCGGCTGGTTCGACCTGCCCCATCCCGGGCTGGCGGCGGCGGTGGCGGCGCTGGTGTTCCTCGTGGCCCGGGCGCTGCTGGCCCCGTCCGTGCTGGCCAACGGCCGCATCTTCGCCCTGCTGGCGGCGCTGGCCGCCGTGGCCCAGATGGGGGACCCCGTGGCCGCCCGCCTGTGGCTGGCCATCGCCGCCTTCATCCTGCTTGCCGCCTCGGTGCTCAATGCCTACAGCCTGGCCTACCTGGACGAGCTCACCGGCCTGCCCTCGCGCCGGGCGCTCAAGCAGGACCTCCAGCGCCTGGGCCGGCGCTACACCCTGGCCATGCTCGACGTGGACTACTTCAAGCGCATCAACGACACCTACGGCCACGACGTGGGCGACCAGGTGCTGCGCATGGTGGCGGCCCAGATCCGCCGTACCCCGGGCGTGCGCGCCTACCGCTACGGCGGCGAGGAGTTCGCCCTGGTGTTCGCCGGCCGCGATGCCGATGAGACCCAGGTCCAGCTCGAGGCCCTGCGCCAGCGCATCAACGAGACCCCCTTCCACCTGCGCCGGCGCCTGCGCCCCCGCCGGCGGCCGGAGAACCCGCGGCCCCGCGGCAACCCGCGCACCGTGTTCGTCTCCGCCAGCATCGGCCTGGCCCAGCGCGCCGCCCATCACGTGGATGCCTTCGACGTGCTCAAGGCCGCCGACCGCGCCCTCTACCGCGCCAAGCGCAGCGGCCGCAACCAGGTGGTGCGGGCCTGATCCCCGGACTCCCCGGCCCGAAAGCGGAGGGCCGGACCCCGCACGCGGCCCGTCCCGGCCCCCGGCTCACAGCCAGCCGCGCCGGCGGAACAGCCGGTAGGGCAGCACCGCCGAGGCGATCATGAGCAGGAGGGCCAGGGGATAGCCCCAGGGCCAGTGCAGCTCGGGCATGAAGCGGAAGTTCATGCCGTAGATGCTGGCGATGAGGGTGGGCGGCAGCAGCACCACCGCCATGACCGAGAAGATCTTGATGATCTGGTTCTGGTGGATGTTGATGAAGCCCTGGGCCGCCTGCAGCAGGAAGTTGACCCGCTCGAAGAGAAAGGCATTGTGGGGCAGCAGGGAGTCGATGTCGCGCAGGACCTCCCGCAGCCGGGCGGCGTGGTCCGGGTCCAGGTGCCCCCGGCGCAACAGGAAGTTGGCCGCGTGCTGGGTGTCCATGAGGCACAGGCGCACCTTGCCGTTGGCATTCTCGTGCCGGGCGAGATCGTCGATGGCCCGCTCCAGCTCGACGCTGCCGTCGCCGAGCACCCGGCGGCCTTCCTCTGCGCCCGGGGCCAGCAGGTCCACCCACACCGCGTCGGCGGCGCCGGCGGCCGCGGCAAGACGGCCATCACGGATGGCGTGTTCGTTGATCATCGTCAGGCCTCCTCCGGCTGCGGCTGCAGGCTCCTGGTCACGACCTCGGCCAGGTCCCGCGACAGGGGTGAATGCGCCGCGATGCGCTCCAGCGCGGAGCGCATCTTTTCGCGCCGCTCCGGCTCGTAGCGGCGCCAGCGGGTCAGGGCCTGGACCAGGCGCGCGGCGATCTGGGGGTTGAGGGCGTCCAGGGCAATGACCTGGTCCGCCAGGAACCCGTAGCCGCTGCCGTCGGCGGCATGAAAGTGCACCGGGTTGCCGAAGGCGAAGCGCCCGATGAGGGCGCGCACGCGGTTGGGATGGGTGAGCGCAAAGTCGGGATGGTCCAGGAGCTCCCGCACCCGCGCCGGCGTCCCCGGGCGCTCGGACCCCGCCTGCAGGGCCAGCCACTTGTCCACCACCTCGCCGTCGTAGCGCCAGCGCCGGTGGAACTCGTCCAGCACCTCGTCCACCTCGGGCCGGTCCATGTGGGCCAGCACGCCCAGGGCCGCCATGCGGTCGGTCATGTTGCCCGCCTCGCGGTAATGGGTCAGGGCCAGGGCCAGCGCGGCCTCGTCCCGGTCCGCGGCGAGATAGGCCAGGGCCAGGTTGCGCAGGGCCCGGCGGCCCATGTCCCGGGCATCGAAGCGGTAGGGCCCGGGCACGGCGAAGTCCCGGTAGGCCGCCTGCCACGCCTCCCGCAGGCGCTGTCCCAGCCAGCACACCAGGGTCCGGCGGGCACGGTGCACCGCGTGCGGGTCCACCACCGGGAGCTGCTCCGCCAGCCAGTCCTCGGCGGGCACCGCCAGCGCCCGGGCGGTGAAGGCGGGATCGACCTGGGCCCGGGCCAGGATGCGGGTGAAGGCCCCGGCCAGGGCCGGTGGGATCTCCGTGCCGGGGTCGTCCACCAGCCGGCGCAGGATGCCCAGCATGTAGGTCTGGCCCGCGTCCCAGCGGTTGAAGGCGTCGGTGTCGTGGGTGAACAGGAACAGGAGTTCGTCCTCGTTCCAGTCCCGCTCCAGGATGACCGGTGCAGAGAAGTGGCGCAGCAGCGACGGCACCGGCCGCCGGCGGATGCCGGTGAAGTGGAAGCGCTGTTCCCGCCCGGTCAGAAGCAACACCCGCGACCGGGGGGCGTCCCCGCCCGCCTCCCCTTCCAGGCGCAGGGGCAGGGGATTCCCCTCCCCGTCCAGCAGCGCCACGGCCACCGGCACGGGGAACGGCACCTTGTCCGGCTGCCCCGGGGTGGGCGGGCAGTGCTGCGTCAGGTGCAGGGTGTAGCATTGGGCATCGGCATCGTACTCCTCCGCCACCCGCACGCGGGGTGTGCCGGCTTGGTCGTACCAGCGCTGGAACTGTGACAGGTCGCGGCCGGCGGCCTCCTCCATGCAGCGCAGGAAATCCTCGGTGGTCACGGCCTGCCCGTCGTGGCGGCCGAAGAACAGGTCGGTGCCGCGGCGAAAGGCCTCGTGGCCGAGCACCGTCTGCAGCATGCGCACCACTTCCGCCCCCTTCTCGTACACGGTCACGGTGTAGAAGTTGGAGATCTCCTGGTACTCGCGCGGGCGCACCGGGTGGGCCAGGGGCCCGGCGTCTTCCGGAAACTGGCGCGTGCGCAGGACATTGACATCGTCGATGCGCTTGACCGGGCGGGAGTTGAGATCGGCCGAGAACTCCTGGTCGCGAAAGACGGTGAAGCCTTCCTTGAGGGAGAGCTGGAACCAGTCACGCAGGGTGACCCGGTTGCCCGACCAGTTGTGGAAGTACTCGTGGCCGATGATGGCCTGGATGCGGTAGTAGTCGTCGTCGGTGGCGGTGTCGGGGCTGGCCAGCACGCAGGCGGCGTTGAAGATGTTGAGGCCCTTGTTCTCCATTGCCCCCATGTTGAAGTGGGACACGGCCACCACGTTGAACACGTCCAGGTCGTACTCGCGCCCGAAGCGCTCCTCGTCCCAGGCCATGGCCTGGCGGATGCAGCGCAGGGCGTGGTCGCACTTGTACAGGTTGCTGCCTTCCACCCACAGGCGGATGGCCACCTCACGCCCGGAGACCGTGGTGTAGGTCTCCTCACGGCAGGCGAGATCGCCGGCCACCAGGGCGAACAGATAGCTGGGCTTGGGAAACGGGTCCTCCCACACCGCGCGGTGGCGGCCGCGGGGCAGATCCTCCTGCGCCACCGGGTTGCCGTTGGCCAGCAGCACCGGGTAATGGGTCTTGTCTGCCTCCAGGGTGACGCGGTAGCGGGCCATGACGTCGGGCCGGTCCGGGAACGGGGTGATGCGGCGGAAGCCCTCCGCCTCGCACTGGGTGCAGAGCATGTCCCCGGAGACATACAGGCCCTCCAGGGCGGTGTTGGCCTCGGGCTGCAGCCGGGTCACCGCGGTGAGG
>JALUTW010000016.1 GCA_027021685.1 Chromatiales bacterium
GGCCCGGCCATGATCCGGCGCCTGTCCGTGTACAACATCGGCCAGACCGTGCGCGACGACGGTCCCGAGAGCCACCTGTCCAAGGCCGGCACCCCCACCATGGGCGGCGCCCTCATCCTCGTCGCCATCACCGTCGCCACCCTGCTGTGGGCCGACCTGCACAACCGCTACGTCTGGGTCACCCTGGCCGTGATGCTGGCCTTCGGCCTCATCGGCTGGGTGGACGACTGGCGCAAGCTGGTGCGCCGCGATCCCCGGGGCCTGCCGGCAAAGCAGAAGTACCTGTGGCAGACGGTGGCCGGGCTCACGGTGGCGGTGTTCCTCTACCATACCGCCGCGGTGCCGGCGGAGACCCGGCTCATCGTGCCGGTGTTCAAGGACGTGGCCCTGGACCTGGGCTGGGGTTACGTGGTGCTCACCTACTTCGTCATCGTCGGTTCGTCCAACGCGGTCAATCTCACCGACGGCCTCGACGGCCTGGCCATCATGCCGGCGGTGATGGTGGGCGGCGCCCTGGGGATCTTTGCCTATCTCACCGGCCATGCCCGCTTCGCCGAGTACCTGGCCATTCCCTTCATCCCCGGGGTGGGCGAGCTGGTGGTGTTCTGCGGCGCCCTGGTGGGGGCGGGCCTGGGGTTCCTCTGGTTCAACACCTACCCGGCCCAGGTCTTCATGGGCGACGTGGGGGCGCTGGCCCTGGGCGCGGCGCTGGGCGTGCTGGCGGTGCTGGTGCGCCAGGAGCTGGTGCTGTTCATCATGGGCGGGGTGTTCGTGGTGGAGACCGTATCGGTCATCCTCCAGGTGGCGTCGTACAAGCTCACGGGGCGGCGCATCTTCCGCATGGCGCCGCTGCACCATCACTTCGAACTCAAGGGCTGGCCGGAGCCCCGGGTCATCGTGCGCTTCTGGGTGATCACGGTGATCCTGGTGCTCATCGGCCTGGCCACGCTCAAGGTGCGCTAGATGATGGCGGCGACGCAGCAGAAGGCACGTCCCGACCCCGGCCTGCCGGGACCGCGGGTGCTGGTGGCGGGGCTGGGGGCCAGCGGCCTGTCGGCGGCGCGCTTCCTCGCCGGCTGCGGCTACGAGGTGGCGGTGGCCGACACCCGCGACCAGCCGCCGGGGCTGGCCGCGCTGCGCGCCGAGCTGCCTGACGTGGCGGTGTTCACCGGCGGGCTGGACGAGGCCGCCTTCGCCCAGGCCGATGCCGTGGTGCTGAGCCCGGGGTTGTCTCCGGCCGAGCCGGCGGTGGCCGCGGCGGCCGCGCGCGGGGTGCCGGTGGTGGGCGACATCGAGATCTTCGCCCGGGTGGTGGCCGCGCCGGTGGCGGCCATCACCGGCTCCAACGGCAAGAGCACGGTCACCGCCCTCGTGGGCGAGATGGCCCGGGCCGCCGGGGTGGAGGTCCGGGTGGGCGGCAACATCGGCACCCCGGCCCTGGAGCTGCTGGCGGGTCCGCCTCCGGCCCTGTACGTGCTGGAGCTGTCCAGCTTTCAGCTGGAGACCACCGCCAGCCTGCGGCCGCAGGCCGCGGCGCTGCTCAACGTGAGCCCGGATCACCTGGACCGTTACCCGGACCTGGCCGCCTACGCCGCGGCCAAGGCGCGCATCTTCACCGGCTGCGGGACGGCCGTGTACAACGCCGACGACCCGGTGGTGCGCCAACTGGCGGCCGCGGCGGCTCCGGCGCGGCGCGTGTCCTTCACCCTGGGCGAACCCGCGGCCGGGGGCTGGGGCCTGCGCGAACACCGGGGGGAGACCTGGCTGGCCCGGGAGTGCGAGCCGGTCCTGCCGGTGGCGAAGGTGGCCCTGCTGGGGCGGCACAACCTGGCCAATGCGCTGGCCGCGCTGGCCGTGGGCGAGGCGGCGGGCCTGCCGCGCCCGGCCATGGTGCAGGCGCTGGAGCACTTCACCGGCCTGCCCCACCGCGCCCAGCGGGTGGCCGAGGCCGGCGGCGTCACCTGGGTCAACGATTCCAAGGCCACCAACGTGGGGGCCACCGCCGCCGCCCTGGCCGGGGTGGCGGCGGGGCGCGTGGTGCTCATCGCCGGCGGGCAGGGCAAGGGACAGGACTTTTCGCCCCTGCGCCGCGCCGCCGGGGACCGCCTGCGGGCCCTGGTCCTCATGGGCGAGGATGCGCCACTGCTGGAGCGGGCCCTGGCGGGGCTCGCCCCGGTGCACCACGCGGGGGACATGGACGAGGCGGTGCGGCTGGCGGCGGCGGCGGCGGAGCCCGGCGACACGGTGCTGCTGTCGCCGGCCTGCGCCAGCTTCGACCAGTTCCGCAGTTTCGAGGAGCGGGGCGAGCGCTTCGTGGACGCGGTGCGGAGGATGCTGCGGTGAGGGCGGCGGCCATCACCGATCTGCGCCACGGGGTGCGGGCGCCGGAGCCGGCGGGTCACGCGGGCCCGGACCGGCCCCTGCTGCTGGCGGCGCTGGCCCTGCTGGGCATCGGCCTGGTGATGGTGGGCTCGGCCTCGGTGTCGGTGGCCGAGCACGCCACCGGGGAACCACTGTACTACTTCTGGCGCCAGGCCGCCTACGCCACCGCCGGCCTGGTGCTGGCCGCGGGGGTGCTCCGGGTGCCGCTGGCGGCGTGGGAGCGGGCCGGGCCATGGCTGGTGCTGGCGGCCGTGGTCCTGCTGGTGCTGGTGCTGGTGCCGGGGCTGGGCCAGGCGGTCAACGGCAGCCGCCGCTGGCTGGGCCTGGGGCCGGTCAACCTGCAGGCGTCGGAACTCGCCAGGCTGTTCTCCATCGTCTACCTGGCCGGCTACCTGGTGCGCCACGGCCAGGCGGTGCGCACCGAGGCGGCCGGGTTCCTGCGGCCCATGGTGCTGCTGCTGGTGCTGGTGTTCCTGCTCCTGCTGGAGCCGGACTACGGCGCCGCCGCCGTGCTGCTGGCCACCGCTGCCGGCATGATGTGGCTGGGCGGAGCCCGCCTGAGCCAGTTCCTGCTCCTGCTGGCCAGCCTGGGCCTGGGGCTGGCGCTGCTGGCGTGGCTGGAACCCTACCGGCTGGAGCGCCTCACCGCCTTCCTCGACCCCTGGTCCGATCCCTACGGCGCCGGCTTCCAGCTCACCCAGGCCCTCATCGCCTTCGGCCGCGGCGAGTGGTTCGGGGTGGGCCTGGGGGCCTCGGTGCAGAAGCTGTTCTACCTGCCCGAGGCCCACACCGACTTCGTGTTCGCGGTCCTGGCCGAGGAGCTGGGCCTGGCCGGGGTGCTGGCGGTGCTGGGCCTGTATGCCTTCGTCCTGCTGCGCATGGTGGCGCTGGGACGGCGGGCGGCGGAGAGCGGGCGGCCCTTTGCGGCCCACCTGGCCTGGGGACTGGCCATGTGGCTGGGGCTGCAGGCCTTCATCAACATGGGGGTGAACATGGGTGTGCTGCCCACCAAGGGCCTGACCCTGCCCCTCATGAGCTACGGCGGCTCCAGCCTGGTGGTGACCTGCGTGGCCCTGGCCCTGGTGCTGCGGGTGGGACTGGAGTGCGCGGCGCCCCGGCGGAGGCCCGGGACATGAACGGCGGCGCCATGCAGGGCCTGCGGGTGATGATCATGGCCGGGGGCACCGGCGGCCACGTGTACCCGGCGCTGGCCGTGGCCCGTCACCTGGCGGACCAGGGGGCGCAGGTGACCTGGCTGGGCACCGCCCAGGGCCTCGAGGCCCGGGTGGTGCCGGAGGCCGGCTTCGCGCTGGACTTCATTCCGGTGCGCCCGGTACGCGGCACCGGCGCCCGGGCGCGGGCCTCGGCCCTGGCACGCATGCTCCAGGCCCTGTGGGAGGCCCTGCGGGTGCTGCGCCGGCGCCGGCCCCAGGTGGTGCTGGGCCTGGGCGGGTTCGCCTCCGGCCCGGGCGGGGTGGCGGCGTGGCTGCTGCGCATCCCCCTGGTCATCCACGAGCAGAATGCCGTGCCCGGCGCCACCAACCGCATCCTGTCGCGGCTGGCGGCACGCGTCCTCACCGGCTTCCCCGAGGCCTTTCCCGGCCGGGCCAACGCGGTGTACACCGGCAACCCCGTGCGCGCGGAGATCTGCACCCTGCCGGTGCCGGAGCTGCGCTTCGGCGGCCGCCGCGGGCCCCTGCGCCTGCTGGTGCTGGGGGGGAGCCAGGGGGCGGCCGCCCTCAACGAGACCGTGCCCCGGGCCCTGGGCCTGCTGGAGCCGGAGCTGCGGCCCGAGGTCTGGCACCAGACCGGCCGCGACCAGCTTGACGCCACCCGGGCGGCCTACGGCGAGGCCGGCCTGGAGGCCCGGCTGGAGCCCTTCATCGAGGACATGGCGGAGGCCTGGGCGTGGGCCGACCTGGCCGTGTGCCGGTCCGGGGCCATGACCGTGAGCGAGCTGGCCGCCGCCGGGCTGGGCGCGGTCCTGGTGCCCTATCCCCACGCGGTGGACGATCACCAGACCCGCAACGCCGGCCACCTGGCCGCCGCCGGGGCGGCCCGGGTCATGGCCCAGGACAACTTCACTCCGCGGACCCTGGCCGAGCAGCTCCAGGAGCTGTTCAGCGCCGGGCGCAAGCGCCTGCTGCGCATGGCCCAGGCGGCGCGGCGGCTGGCACGGCCCGACGCCACCGAGGTGGTGGCCCGCGTGTGCCTGGAGGTGAGCCATGGCTGAGTACGGGCGCCGCGCCACCGACCTGCATCCGGGCCGGCCCGAACCCGGCATGGGGCGCATCCGCCGCATCCACATGGTGGGCATCGGCGGCTCGGGCATGGGCGGCATCGCCGAGGTGCTCCTCAACCTGGGCTACGAGGTCACCGGCTCGGACCTGGGCGAGAATGCCGTCACCCGGCGCCTGGCCGGCCTGGGGGCCCGCATCCACCGCGGCCACGACGCCGCCCACGTGGCGGGTGCCGACGTGGTGGTGGTGTCCTCGGCGGTGGACGAGTCCAACCCCGAGGTGAAGGCGGCGCGCCTGGCGCGCATTCCGGTGGTGCCCCGGGCGGAGATGCTGGCCGAGCTCATGCGCTTCCGCGTGGGCATCGCGGTGGCCGGGACCCACGGCAAGACCACCACCACCAGCCTCATCGCCAGCGTGCTGGCCGAGGGCGGGGCCGATCCCACCTTCGTCATCGGCGGCCGGCTCAACTCCGCCGGCACCCACGCCCGCCTGGGTGAAGGCCGCTACCTGGTGGCGGAGGCCGACGAATCGGACGCCTCCTTCCTGCACCTGCAGCCCATGCTGGCGGTGGTGACCAACATCGACGCCGACCACATGGCCACCTACGGCGGCGACTTCGGCCGCCTGCGGGCCACTTTCCTCGAGTTCCTGCACCACCTGCCCTTCTACGGCCTGGCGGTGCTGTGCGTGGACGACGACACCGTGCGCGGCATGGTGCCCGAGGTCACGCGGCCGGTGCGCACCTACGGGGTGGCGCACGAGGCGGACCTGCGGGCGGCGGACATCCGCCAGGAGGGGGCGCGCACCGCCTTCACCGTGATCAGCCGGGACGGCGCCGCCCCGCTGCCGGTGATTCTCAACCTGCCCGGGCGGCACAACGTGCTCAACGCCCTGGCGGCGGTGGCGGTGGCGCGCGAGGTGGGCGTGGAGGATGCCGCCATCGCCCGTGCCCTGGAGGGCTTCGCCGGCATCGGCCGCCGCTTCCAGATCTACGGCGAGTACGTCCTGCCCGGCGGCCGCCGGGTGCTGCACATCGACGACTACGGGCATCACCCGCGGGAGATCGCGGCCACGGTGGAGGCCATCCGGCGGGGCTGGCCCGGGCGGCGGCTGGTGGTGGCGTTCCAGCCCCATCGCTACAGCCGCACCCGCGACCTGTTCGAGGACTTCGCCATGGTGCTGTCGGAGGTGGACCTGCCGGTGCTCACCGAGGTGTACCCGGCGGGCGAGGCCCACGTCCCCGGCGCCGACGGCCGCGCCCTGGCCCGGGCCATCCGCCTGCGCGGCCAGGCCGAGCCGGTGTTCGTGCCGGAGCTGGAGCACCTGCCCGCGGTGCTGGCCGACGTGCTGGCCGACGGCGACGTGCTGGTGACCCTGGGGGCGGGCAGCATCGGCCAGGCGGCCCAGGGTCTGGGCGCCGCCCTGCAGCGGGAGGACGAGGCATGAAGGCGCGCCGGCTGCCCCTGCGCATGGGCTGCGGCGAGCCGCTGGAGGCCCGCCGCCTGCGTCACCTGCGGCGCCCGGTCCCGTCCCGGCCCCGGCGGGAGGAGAAGCGGTCATGAGCAGCGGCGACGGGACCCGGTTCGTGAGCCTGGGGGCGGGGGACGCCCTCAAGGGCCGGCTGCTCCACGACGTGCCGCTGGCCCGCTACACGTCGTGGCGGGTGGGCGGGCCGGCGGATCGGCTCTACTTCCCGGCCGACCTGGACGACCTGGCCGCCTTTCTGGGACGGCTGCCGCCGGAGGAGCCCCTGCTGTGGCTGGGGCTGGGCAGCAACCTGCTGGTGCGCGACGGGGGCGTGCGCGGCACCGTCATCCACACCCGCCATCTCAACGGCTTCGAGCGCCTCAACGGCGAGCGGGTGCGGGCCGA
The DNA here is from genome assembly GCA_027021685.1 of Chromatiales bacterium. GTDB lineage: Bacteria > Pseudomonadota > Gammaproteobacteria > CAMYNG01 > CAMYNG01 > JALUTW01. The sequence continues at coordinate 6,495 of JALUTW010000016.1, forward strand.
GGCCGGCCTGGCCTGCGCCCAGCTGGCCCGCCAGTGCGTGCGCCAGGGGCTGCGCGGAATGGAATTCCTGTGCGGCATTCCGGGCACCGTGGGCGGGGCCCTGGCCCTCAACGCCGGCGCCGTGGGGTCCGAGACCTGGGACCGGGTGGAGCGGGTGGTCACCATCGACCGCGCCGGCCGCCTGCGCGATCGCGGGCCCGAGGACTTCGACGTGGGCTACCGCCAGGTGCGGCCCCGGTTCTCCGGCGAGGAATGGTTCGCCGCCGCCACCTTCCGCCTGGAGCCGGGCGATGCCGGCGCCGGGCGCGAGCTTGTCCGTACCCTGCTGGCGCGGCGCGGCGCCACCCAGCCCACCCAGCAGCCCAACGCCGGGTCGGTGTTCCGCAACCCGCCCGGCGACTACGCCGCCCGCCTCATCGAGGCCTGCGGGCTCAAGGGCGTGTGCCTGGGCGGGGCCTGCGTCTCGCCCAAGCACGCCAATTTCATCGTCAACACCGGCACCGCCACCGCCGCCGACATCGAGGCGCTCATGGCGCAGGTGCGCCGGACGGTGCGCGAGGCCACCGGCGTGGAGCTGGTGCCGGAGGTGCACGTGGTGGGCGAGCCCGCGGGAGGCGAGGCATGAACGCGCCGGTGGCCCGGGATTTCGGCCGCGTGGCCGTGCTCATGGGCGGCTGGTCGGCCGAGCGCGAGGTGTCGCTCAGAAGCGGCGCCGCGGTGCTGGCCGCCCTGCGCCGGCGCGGGGTGGACGCCCACGGCATCGACGTGCAGGGCGGCGAGGCCCTGCTGGAGCTGGTGGAGGGCGGTTTCGAGCGCGCCTTCATCATGCTGCACGGGCGCGGCGGGGAGGACGGCGTGGTCCAGGGCGCGCTGGAGGCCCTGGGCATGCCCTACACCGGGTCCGGGGTGCTGGCCTCGGCGCTGGCCATGGACAAGCTGCGCTGCAAGCAGTTCTTCGCCGGGGTGGATTTGCCCACCCCTGCGTGGCAGGTGCTGGAGCCGGACACCGATCCCGATTACGTGGCCGCCACCCTGGGCCTGCCCCTCATGGTGAAGCCGGCCCTGGAAGGCTCCAGCCTGGGCATGACCCGGGTGGAGCATCCCTCGCAGCTGCCCGCCGCCCGCGAGGCCGCCGCCCGCTACGGTGGCCCGGTCCTGGCCGAGCGGTGGATCGACGGGCCCGAGTACACCTGCGCGGTGCTGGACGGCGGGGCCCTGCCCCTCATTCGGCTGGAGACGCCCCACGCCTTCTACGACTACGCCGCCAAGTACGAGGCCGACACCACGCGCTACCACTGTCCCTGCGGGCTGGCGCCGGAGGAAGAGGCGCGGCTCCAGCGCCTGGCCCTGGCGGCGTTCAACGCCCTCGGCGCCCGCGGCTGGGGGCGGGTGGATCTCATGTGCGACGGTGACGGCCGGCCCTGGATCATCGAGGTCAACACGGTGCCGGGCATGACCGATCACAGCCTGGTGCCCATGGCGGCACGTGCCGCGGGGATGGATTTCGACGAACTGGTGTGGCGCATCCTGGCCGGCACCGTGGAGCGGGCCGGGGCCGGAGGCGCCGGGGAGGGGATCCGTGCACGCACGGGTTGAACCTCTCCGGCGGCGGCCGGGCGCGGTGGCGGTGCGCCGGTGGCCCTGGTTGCTGCCGCCGCTGCTGGCGGCGGTCGCGACGGCCGGGTTGTGGTGGTGGCTGGTCCAGCCGGGCCACCTGCCGGTGCGGCAGGTGCAGGTGCACGGGGCCCTGCGCCACCTGGACGAGGCCATGCTGCGCCGGGCCCTGGCCGGCGAGGTGGGTCGCGGCCTGTTCAGCGTGGACGTGGCCGCGCTGCGGGCGCGGGTCGAGGCCCTGGCCTGGGTGGAGACGGCCGCGGTGCGCCGGGTCTGGCCGGACACCCTGCGCATCACGGTGAGCGAGCAGGTGCCGCTGGCGCGCTGGGCCGGCGGCGGGTTCGTCAACGCCCGCGGCGAGGTGTTCCGCCCGCCCGCGGGCAGCGGGCCGCAGGGCCTGCCCCTGCTGGCCGGGCCGGAGGGGGCCGGGCCGCGGGTGGTGGCGCTGTTCCGGGAAGCCGGTGCCGCGCTGGCCGGGGTGGGCCGCTCGGTGCGCGAGCTGCGGCTGGACGCGCGCGGGGCGGTGCGCCTGGTGCTGGACGACGGCACCCGGGTGGCCCTGGGCCGGGACGGGTTCGGGCGGCGGCTGGCCCGGCTGGCGCGGTTCTACGCCCGCGGGCTGCACCGGCGCCACGGCGGGGCCAGCCACATCGACCTGCGCTACGGCAACGGCATGGCGGTGCGCTTTCGCGAGCGGATCTCTGGGCGGAGACAAGGGCAGCGGGGATAGGGCGACATGTCCAAGAAGACCGAGAAGAACCTCATCGTGGGCCTCGACATCGGCACCTCCAAGGTGGTGGCCATCGTCGGCGAGGTGACGCCGGACAACGAGGTGGAGATCATCGGCATCGGCTCCCACCCCTCGCGCGGACTCAAGCGCGGGGTGGTGGTCAACATCGAGTCCACGGTGCAGTCCATCCAGCGCGCGGTGGAGGAGGCCGAGCTCATGGCCGGGTGCCAGATCCACTCGGTGTTCGCCGGCATCGCCGGTTCCCACATCAAGAGCCTCAACTCCCACGGCATCGTGGCCATCCGCGACAAGGAGGTGACGCCGGCGGACGTGGAGCGGGTCATCGACGCCGCCCGCGCGGTGGCCATTCCCGCGGACCAGAAGATCCTCCACATCCTGCCGCAGGAGTTCATCATCGACGACCAGGAGGGCATCCGCGAGCCGGTGGGCATGTCGGGGGTGCGGCTGGAGGCCAAGGTGCACATGGTCACCGGCGCGGTGAGCGCGGCACAGAACATCGTCAAGTGCGTGCGCCGCTGCGGGCTGGAGGTGGACGACATCATCCTCGAGCAGCTGGCCTCGGCCCACGGCGTGCTCACCGACGACGAGCGCGAGCTGGGGGTGTGCCTGGTGGACATCGGCGGCGGCACCACCGACATCGCGGTGTTCACCGAGGGCGCCATCCGTCACACCGCGGTGATTCCCATCGCCGGCGACCAGGTGACCAACGACATCGCGGTGGCCCTGCGCACGCCCACGCAGCACGCCGAGGAAATCAAGATCAAGTACGCCTGCGCCCTGACCCAGCTGGCCTCGCCCGAGGAGACCATCGAGGTGCCCAGCGTGGGCGACCGGCCGCCGCGGCGCCTGGCGCGCCAGACCCTGGCCGAGGTGGTGGAGCCCCGCTATGAGGAACTCTACACCCTGATCCAGGCCGAGCTGCGCCGCTCCGGCTTCGAGGACCTGTGCGCGGCCGGCATCGTGCTCACCGGTGGCAGCGCCAAGATGGAGGGCGCGGTGGACCTGGCGGAGGAGGTGTTCCACATGCCGGTGCGCCTGGGGGCGCCGCAGACGGTGTCGGGCCTGTCGGACATCGTGCGCAATCCCGTCTATTCCACCGGCGTCGGACTGCTGCTGTTCGGCCATCACAACCGCGCCCTGCGCGAGGCCGAGGCCCGCATGGGCGGCGGCTTCAAGGGCGTGCTGCGGCGCATGAAGAGCTGGTTCCAGGGCAACTTCTGATGACGGTTTTGACGGGCGCCGGGCGCGGCCCGGCACGGAAACGAGAGCAAGGGTTCAACAGACACTGGTGTCAGTGAGGAGGGGTAGACGATGTTCGAACTGATGGACACGCACGGCCAGAGCGCCGTGATCAAGGTGATCGGCGTGGGCGGCGGCGGCGGCAACGCCGTGGAGCACATGGTGGAGCAGAACCTGGAAGGGGTGGACTTCATCTGCGCCAACACCGACGCCCAGGCCCTCAGGAGCCTGCGCTGCCGCACCGTGCTGCAGCTGGGCGGCTCCATCACCAAGGGGCTGGGCGCCGGCGCCAATCCCGAGGTGGGACGGCAGGCGGCGATGGAGGACCGCGAGCGCATCCAGGAGGTGCTGGCCGGCGCCGACATGGTCTTCATCACCGCGGGCATGGGCGGCGGCACCGGCACCGGCGGCGCCCCCATCGTGGCCCAGATCGCCAAGGAGCTGGGCATCCTCACGGTGGCGGTGGTGACCAAGCCGTTCCCGTTCGAGGGCAAGCGGCGCATGGACGTGGCCATGAGCGGCATCGAGGAACTCAAGCAGCACGTGGACTCGCTCATCACCATCCCCAACGAGAAGCTGCTCACGGTGCTGGGCGGCCAGGTGACGCTGCTGGACGCCTTCCGTGCTGCCAACGACGTGCTGCTGGGCGCGGTGCAGGGCATCGCCGAGCTCATCACCCGGCCGGGGCTCATCAACGTGGATTTCGCCGACGTGCGCACGGTGATGTCGGAGATGGGCATGGCCATGATGGGCTCGGGCAAGGCCTCGGGCAGCGACCGGGCACGGGAGGCGGCCGAGGCCGCGGTGCGCAGTCCGCTGCTGGAGGACGTCAACCTGGCCGGGGCGCGCGGCATCCTGGTCAACGTCACCGCCGGCATGGACATGGCCATCGGCGAGTTCGAGGAGGTGGGCAACACGGTCAAGGCCTTTGCCTCGGAGAATGCCACCGTGGTGGTGGGCACCGTCATCGACCCGGACATGACCGACGAGCTGCGGGTGACGGTGGTGGCCACCGGCCTGGGCCGGGAGACGCCGGCGGCCGTGCGGCCCGAGCGCCTGTCCGTGGTGCCCAACGCCAATGGCGAGGTGGACTACGAGCAGCTGGACCGCCCGGCGGTCATCCGCCAGCGGCGCCAGGCCGAGGCGGCCGCCAGCGGCGGCGAGGCGGGGCTCGACTACCTGGACATCCCGGCCTTCCTCCGCCGCCAGGCGGATTGAGCCGCCCGGGTTGCGGACTGGCTCACGAAACGGCGCATCCGGGTCAAGCCCGGACGCCGGGAGGACGATATGAGACCGGAGTAAGTTGCTGAAAAGCGTACTTTCGTACTAAGCTTCACACTTCGGGCGTGGAGCCGGCCGCCAGGGGGCGCCGCGGTGCGCGCGCGGAAGTCGCGATCCGCCGCCGCGCACCGCGGGGAAACTCCAGCAAAATCATAAGGAACCACATTAGTGATCAGACAGCGCACGCTGAAGAACGTCATCCGGGCCACGGGCGTTGGCCTCCACACCGGCGAAAAGGTCTACCTCACCCTCCGCCCCGCGGCGCCCAACACCGGCATCATCTTCCGCCGCGTGGACCTGGATCCCCCGGTGGAGATCCCGGCCACCCCGGACAACGTGGGCGAGACCACGCTGTCCACCACCCTGGTGCGTGACGGCGTGCGCATTTCCACCGTGGAGCACCTGCTGTCGGCCCTGGCCGGGCTGGGCATCGACAACGCCTACATCGATCTCAACGCGGCCGAGGTGCCCATCATGGACGGCAGCGCCGGCCCCTTCGTGTTCCTGATCCAGTCCGCCGGCATCGAGGAGCAGAACGCCCCCAAGCAGTTCATCCGCATCCTGCGCACGGTGAGCGTGGAGGAGGGCGACAAGTGGGTGCGGTTCGAGCCCTTCGACGGGTTCAAGGTCTCCTTCGCCATCGATTTCGACCACCCCGTGTTCCAGAACCGCGGCCAGCAGGCCGTGGTGGACTTTTCCACCACCTCCTTCGTCAAGGAAGTGAGCCGGGCGCGGACCTTCGGCTTCATGAGCCAGATCGAGCAGCTGCGGGCCAACAACCTGGCCCTGGGCGGCAGCCTGGACAACGCCGTGGTGGTGGACGACTACCGGATCCTCAACGAGGACGGGCTGCGCTACGAGGACGAGTTCGTCAAGCACAAGATCCTGGACGCCATCGGTGACCTGTACCTGCTGGGGCGCAGTCTCATCGGCGCCTTCTACGGCTACAAGTCGGGCCATGCGCTCAACAACCGGCTGCTGCGGGCACTGCTGGCCCAGGAGGACGCCTGGGAGCTGGTGACCTTCGACGACATGCACGAGGCCCCCATCTCCTTCGTCCAGCCCGTCCACGTGACCTGATTCAGCCCCGGGCCAGGAAGGCACCGGGCGGAAGGGAAACCGGAAAACGCAGCGTTTTCCGGTTTTTTGTCTCCGGCGCCGGGGAACCCCGGCACCGCCGGGAACGTGGAATTCAGGAGCGGCGGGCGAGCCGGCGCAGGGCCGCCGCCAGGGCCGGATCCCGGATGCCCTCGGCGGCGCGTTCCAGGTGGGCCGCGGCGGCCTGCGACAGCCGCCGCCGGGGCCGCCGGGGCGGGGCGGGATCCGCCGCCGGAGGGGCGATGCGCACCTCCACGCGCTTGACCCCGATGCCGTGAGGGGCGAGTATCCCCGGCAGGGCCGGGGCCAGGAACCGCAGCCGGCTGGCCCAGGCGGGCGAGTCGGCCTGCAGGACCAGGACCTGGTCGCGGAGGTTGGCCACCCGGCAGTGGGGGGCCAGGGCCGGGTCCATGAGGGCGCGGACACGGGCATCCAGGCGCCTGAGCCGGCGCCCGGATGTGAACAGGGCCTCAACTCGGGGCCCCGAGCCCTGGATTCGCTTGTATAGCGGTTTGAGCGAATTCATACTGGGATATTATAGGGTTGGCGGCATCTGCCGATAAAACACTATAACGAACTCTGCCAAACCTGGGCCTTTGACGACCATGAACGTAATGTTTCTTGCACGCAAGAGGGGGTGCTCCGGCCTGGTGGTGCTGAGCCGGGCCCGGCTGGCGGCCATGGCGCTGGGGCTGTTCGTGCTGCTGCCGGCCACCTTCCTGTACGTGGGCTACCGCATCGGGCTGGAGCAGGCCCGGGCCAACCCGTCGGAGCTGGAGCTGGCGCTGCAGGCGGAGCTGGATCAGCAGCGGCTGGAGGTGCAGGAGGCGGCCCGCAGCGCGGAGGAGAACATGAACGCCCTGGCCCTGCGCCTGGGCAAGCTGCAGGCCCATGTCATGCGCCTGGACGCCCTGGGCCAGCGCCTGACCAAGATGGCCAAGCTGGACAAGGGCGAGTTCGACTTCGACCGCGAACCGGCCCGCGGCGGCCCCACGGCGGTCGGCGGCGCGACCATGGGCGTGCCCGATTTCCTCAAGTCCCTCAACGAGCTGTCGGCCCAGCTCGAGGACCGCAGCGAACAGCTCGCGGTGCTGGAGACCATGCTCATGTCGCGCAACCTGCAGGCCGAGGTGATGCCGGCCGGCCGGCCCGTGACCCGCGGCTGGCTGTCGTCCTACTTCGGCCGCCGCACCGATCCCTTCACCGGCCGCCGGGTGCACCACTCCGGGGTGGACTTCGCCGGCCGCCTGGGCTCCGACGTGGTGGCGGTGGCCGCCGGCGTGGTGACCTTCTCCGGCAAGCGCTCGGGTTACGGCAACCTGGTGGAGATCAACCACGGCAACGGGTACGCCACCCGCTACGGCCACAACCTGGAGAACCTGGTCCAGGTGGGCCAGACGGTGAAGAAGGGCCAGGTCATTGCCCGCATGGGCTCCACCGGCCGTTCCACCGGGCCCCACGTCCACTTCGAGGTGCTCTACAACGGCCGCGCGGTGAACCCCAAGAAGTACGTCATGGCCCGCCGCTGAGCCCGGCTTGAATCCGACCGTTTTTCTGCGATTCGCCCCGGCGCCGCAGCCTCTGCTGCGGCGTCGTCGTCTGGGGCGGTGGTCCGCGGCGGTCCTGGTCCTGGCCGCCTGGCTGGCCGGCTGTGCCGCGCCACCGCCGGAGCCCCGCGGGGGGGCCGCTTCCGCGGCCCCGCCCGCCGTGCCGGCCCCCCCTGCGGCCGCCCGGCCGGCACCGGCGGTGGTCATCGAGGTGGCGGCGGTGGGCGACCTCATGCTGGGCACCGACTACCCGGAGCCGCGCCTGCCGCCGCCGGGCCTGGACCTGCTGGGCCCCGCGGCGCCCCTGCTGCGGGCGGCGGACATCGCCGTGGGCAACCTGGAGGGTGTGATCCTGGCCGGCGGCGAGCCGGCCAAGGCCTGCGCCGATCCGGCCCGCTGCTGGCTGTTCCGCATGCCGCCCGGCACCGAGCACCTGCTGGCGGCGGCCGGCTTCGACGCCCTGAGCCTGGCCAACAACCACGCCCGGGACTTCGGCGAGGCGGGCCGCACCGCCACCATGGCGGCGCTGGACGCCGCCGGCATCCGCCACTCGGGGGCCGAGGGAGACGTGGCCTCGTGGACGGTGAAGGGCAGGCGGGTGGCCTTCATCGCCTTCGCCCCCTTCCGCGGGACCCACAACCTGCTGGACCTGGAGGCCGCCACCGCCCTGGTGGCGGAGCTGGCCGCGGCCCACGACATCGTCGTCGTCTCCATGCATGCCGGGGCCGAGGGTGCCGGTGCCGGGCACCTGCCCTTCGCCGAGGAGTTCTATCACGGCGAGCACCGGGGCGACGTGGTGGCCTTCGCCCGGGCCATGGTGGCGGCCGGGGCCGACCTGGTGCTGGGCCACGGGCCCCACGTGCCCCGCGCCCTGGAACTCCACCGCGGGCGGCTCATCGCCTACAGCCTGGGAAACTTCTGCACCTACTGGGGCGTCAACGTACAGGGCCCCAACGGCCTGGCCCCGCTGCTGCTGGTGCGGCTGGATGGCGAAGGCCGCTTCCTGGGCGGGCGCGTCGTGTCGTTCCGCCAGCACCGGCCCCACGGCCCGCTGCCGGACCCGGCCGGCGGGGCCGCCCGGCGCATGGCGGAGCTGGCCCGGGTCGACCTGCCGCAGACCGGGGTCGTGCCCGCCCCCGACGGCACCCTGCGGCCGCCCCCGGCGGCCCCGCCGGCGG
>JALUTW010000017.1 GCA_027021685.1 Chromatiales bacterium
CCGGCGGCCCCGCCGGCGGACAAGGGGCCCGGGGGCCTGTAAAATACCCCTTTCGTGCGCCCGGGCGCCGTGATTTCACCAAGGGATTCAGATGGTTGGAAAACTGATCAAAAAGATTTTCGGCAGCCGCAACGAGCGCCTGCTCAAGCGCCTGGGGCGCGTGGTGGAGCGCATCAACGCGCTGGAGCCGCAGGTGGAGGCCCTGTCCGACGAGGAGCTGCGGGCCCAGACGGCGCGCTTCCGCGAGCGCCTGGACCGGGGCGAGACCCTGGACGACCTGCTGCCCGAGGCCTTTGCCACCGTGCGCGAGGCGGGGCGGCGGGTGCTGGGCATGCGCCACTTCGACGTGCAGCTCATCGGCGGCATGGTGCTGCACCAGGGCAAGATCGCCGAGATGCGCACCGGCGAGGGCAAGACCCTGGTGGCCACCCTGGCGGCCTATCTCAACGCCCTGCCCGGGCGCGGGGTGCACGTGGTCACGGTCAACGACTACCTGGCCCGGCGCGACGCGGGGTGGATGGGCCCCCTGTACCACTTTCTCGGCCTGTCGGTGGGGGTGATCAATTCCTCCGGCGGGGCCGGTCCCGACAGCGCCTCCTACCTGTTCGATCCCGAGGCCGGCGGCCACGAGAGCTTTCGCCACCTGCGACCGGTGACCCGGCGCGAGGCCTATGCCGCCGACATCACCTACGGCACCAACAACGAGTTCGGCTTCGACTACCTGCGCGACAACATGGCCTTCTCGCTGGAGGACAAGTCCCAGCGCGATCTGGCCTACGCCATCGTGGACGAGGTGGACTCCATCCTCATCGACGAGGCCCGCACCCCGCTCATCATCTCCGGCCCGGCCGAGGAGAGTTCGGAGCTGTACGAGAAGATCAACGCCCTCGTCCCGCGCCTCACCAAACAGGAAGAGGAGGACGGCCCCGGCGACTACACGGTGGAGGAGAAGCACAAGCAGGTGTTTCTCACCGAGGCCGGCCACGAGAAGGTGGAGCGGCTGCTGGTGGAGGCGGGCTTGCTGGGCGAGGGCGAGAGCCTGTACGACGCCGCCCACATCGGGCTCATGCATCACATCAACGCCGCCCTGCGGGCGCATGCCCTGTTCCACCGCGACGTGCACTACATCGTGCGCAACAACGAGGTGATCATCGTCGACGAGTTCACCGGCCGCACCATGCCCGGCCGGCGCTGGTCCGAGGGCCTGCACCAGGCCATCGAGGCCAAGGAGGGGGTGCCCATCCAGCAGGAGAACCAGACCCTGGCCTCCATCACCTTCCAGAACTACTTCCGCCTCTACGACAAGCTGGCGGGCATGACCGGTACCGCGGACACCGAGGCCTTCGAGTTCCAGCAGATCTACGGCCTCGAGGTGGTGGTGATCCCCACCCACAAGCCCATGATCCGCAAGGACTACACCGACCTGGTCTACCTCACCGCGCGCGAGAAGTACGACGCCATCATCGAGGACATCAAGGACTGCCACCGCCGCGGCCAGCCGGTGCTGGTGGGCACCACCTCCATCGAGACCTCGGAGTACCTGTCGGGGCTTCTCAAGAAGGCCGGCATCCGGCACGAGGTGCTCAACGCCAAGCAGCACGAGCGCGAGGCCGAGATCGTGGCCCAGGCGGGCCGCCCGGGGGCGGTGACCATCGCCACCAACATGGCCGGCCGCGGCACCGACATCGTGCTCGGCGGCAGCCTGGAGGCGGAGCTGGAGGCCCTGGGCGACGACGCCGGCGAGGCGGCGCGGGAGAAGGTCCGCGCGGAGTGGCAGAAGCGCCATGACCAGGTCGTCGCCGCCGGCGGCCTGCACATCATCGGTACCGAGCGCCACGAGTCGCGGCGCATCGACAACCAGCTCCGCGGCCGCTCCGGGCGCCAGGGCGACCCGGGCTCGTCGCGCTTCTACCTGTCGCTGGAAGACAGCCTCATGCGCATCTTCGCCTCGGAACGGGTGTCGGCGCTGATGCAGCGCCTGGGCATGCAGGAAGGCGAGGCCATCGAGCATCCCTGGGTGAGCAAGGCCATCGAGAACGCCCAGCGCAAGGTGGAGGGGCACAACTTCGACATCCGCAAGCAGCTGCTGGAATACGACGACGTGGCCAACGACCAGCGCAAGGTGATCTACGCCCAGCGCAACGAGCTGCTGGAGGCCGAGGACGTCTCCGAGACCGTGGACGCCATCCGCCGCGACGTGGTGGACAAGGTCATCAGCGAGTACATCCCGCCCCAGAGCATGGAGGAGCAGTGGGATGTGACCGGCCTGCGCGAGGCCCTGCTGGCCGAGTTCGGCATCGACCTGGACATCGCCGGCTGGCTGGAGGCGGACGACACGCTGCACGAGGAGACCCTGCGCCAGCGCATCCAGGAGGCCATCGAGGAGAGCTACCGGGCCAAGGAGGCCCAGGTGGGCAGCGAGAACATGCGCCACATCGAGCGCGAGGTCATGCTGCGGGTGCTGGACAGCCAGTGGAAGGAGCACCTGGCCACCATGGACTACCTGCGCCAGGGCATTCACCTGCGCGGCTATGCGCAGAAGAATCCCAAGCAGGAGTACAAGCGCGAGGCCTTCGAGCTCTTCGCCGAGATGCTGGAGCGCATCAAGTACGAGGTGGCCACCATCCTGTGCCGGCTGCAGGTGCGCAGCGAGGAGGACGTGGCCACCCTGGCCGCGGCGCGGCAGGTGGCCGAGGACCGCATGCAGTTCCAGCACGACGAGCAGCCGGCCCTGGCCGCGGCCGGCGGCGGCGCGGCGGGCCCGGTGGCCGGCGGCTCCGCGGCCCCCGGTCCCGGCGAGCAGGCACCGTTCCGGCGCCAGGGCCGCAAGGTGGGACGCAACGAGCCGTGCCCCTGCGGCTCGGGCAAGAAGTACAAGCACTGTCACGGCCGCCTGAGCTGAGCGCGCCGGCGGCGCCGGTTGTCCCGTTCATGGCCCCCATCGTCACGGACTTCTCTGCCTTTCCCGCAGTGGGCGGTGTGCGCGTCGCCGCCGCTGCCGCCGGCATCCGCCGCAACGCCGGGGCCGACCTGGCCCTGGTGGAGCTGGTCCCGGGCAGCGCCACCGCGGCGGTGTTCACCCGCAACGCCTTCTGTGCCGCCCCGGTGACGGTGGCGCGCGAGCATCTGGCGGCCGCCGCGCCGCGGGCCTGGCTGGTCAATGCCGGCAACGCCAATGCCGGCACCGGTGCCGCGGGCCTGGCCGCGGCGCGCGAGAGCTGTGCGGCGGCGGCCGCCGCGCTGGGTTGCCGGGTCGAGGAGGTGCTGCCGTTTTCCACCGGCGTGATTGGAGAGGACCTGCCGGTGGACCGCCTGGCGGCCGCGATCCCGGGGCTGGCGGCATCGCTCTCGCCCGGTGGCTGGGCGGCGGCCGCCGAGGCCATTCGCACCACGGACACCGTGGCCAAGGGGGCCTGGCGCTCGCTGGAGCTGGACGGAGGCACCGTGACCGTGGCCGGCATCGCCAAGGGTTCGGGCATGATCCGTCCCGACATGGCCACCATGCTGGCCTTTCTCGCCACCGACGCGGCGGTGCCTGCGGCGGATCTGCAGGCCATGCTGCGGCGGGCGGTGGACGCCAGCTTCAACCGCATCACCGTGGACGGCGACACCTCCACCAACGATGCCTGCGTACTGGCCGCCACCGGTGCCGCCGGCATCCATCCCCGGGGCGGCGACCTGGAGCGGCTGGAACGGGCGGTGGCCGAAGTCTGCCGCGACCTGGCGCTGCGCATCGTGGCCGACGGCGAGGGCGCCACGCGCCTGGTGACCGTGGTGGTGGAGGGCGGGCGCGACGAGGCCGAGTGCGAGGCGGTGGCCTTCACCATCGCCCACTCGCCGCTGGTCAAGACCGCGGTGTTCGCCGGCGATCCCAACTGGGGCCGCATCCTGGCCGCGGTGGGGCGGGCCGGGCTCGGCGATCTCGACGTGGAACGGGTGGAGATCTTTCTCGATGATGTCTGCGTGGCCCGCGGCGGGGGGCGTGCTCCCGGCTACCGCGAGGCCGACGGCGCGGCGGTGATGGCCCGCGATGCCTTCACCATCCGCGTGGTCCTGGGCCGGGGTTCCGCCGCGGCCACGGTCTGGACCTGCGACCTCTCCTACGACTACGTGCGCATCAACGCCGAGTACCGCACATGAGCGCCGCATCCGCCGACCCCCGCACCGGCGGCGAGGTGGTGGAGGTCGCCGTGGGGGTGGTGTACGACGGGGCCGGCCGCATCCTGCTGGCGCAGCGGGCGGCCCATCTTCACCAGGGCGGCGGCTGGGAGTTTCCGGGCGGGAAGCTGGAGCGGGGCGAGACGCCGGCCATGGCCCTGGCCCGGGAGCTGCGCGAGGAGCTGGGGATTCAGGTGGGCGAGGTCCTGCCC
>JALUTW010000018.1 GCA_027021685.1 Chromatiales bacterium
CACCTGGAGGAACTGCGCCGCCTGCGCGACGAGCTGACCCTGCTGCTCAACCTGTGCCGCGGGGCCGAGGACGGCTGCCCCATCATCGAGGTCATCGACGGCGAGGAAGCGGATGCCGGCTGACGCTCCGGGATGGCGTACCCGTTACCGTGCCCGCAGCCGGAAACGGACATGAAAACGGACGGAGAGACCATCCACGTGGCCGGGGCCGGACCGGCAGGCCTGGCCGCCGCCATCACCCTCGCCCGGGCGGGCCGGAGGGTGGTGGTGCACGAGGCCCGCCCCACCGTGGGCGCCCGCTTCCGGCGCGACTTCCAGGGGATCGAAAACTGGAGCGGGCGGGAGGATGCGCTGGAATCGTTGCGCGCGCTGGGCATCGAGACCCGGTTCGATTACCTGCCGGGAACCCGCGGATGGGCCTATGACGCCTGGGGCGTGCGGTACCCCATCCGGACCCGGCGTCCGCTGTTTTACCTCATCGAGCGCGGTCCGGGACCCGGCACGCTGGATTCCGCCTTGCTGGCACAGGCACGGGCCCTTGGAATCGAAGTCCAGTTCAACACCAGAATGGCACCCGCCGCTCCGGTCGGGATCGATGCCACCGGGCCGCGCCTGGCCCAGGCCGTCGCGGTGGGATACCATTTCGAGACCGAACTGCCCGACGGATTCCACGTCATCTGCGATGACGGCCTGGCCCCCAAGGGGTATGCCTATCTCCTGGTGTGGAACGGGCGCGGGACGCTCAAGACCTGCCTGTTCGAAGACTTCGGCCGGGCCAACCTGTACGTGGCCCGCACGGTGGAGGCCTTTGAACGGCTGGTGGGGCTGCGCATGCGCAATCCAAGGCGCCATGGCGGCATCGGCCAGTTTGGCCTGCCGCCCGTGAACCGGGCCGGAGGCCGGCTGCTGGCGGGCGAACGGGCGGGGTTCCAGGACTTCCTCTGGGGTTTCGGGATCCGGTATGCCATCCTGTCCGGGGTGCTGGCTGCCAGGAGTCTGCTTGATGGAATCGATTACGTGAAGGAAAGTCACGCCGCTTTCATGGGGCCCATGCGCGCGGCCCTGGTCAATCGCCAGTTGTATGCCGTCCTGGGCAACCGGGGCTACCGCTGGGCATTGCGGCGGGTGGCCTCCTCGCGGAACCTGTGTGAATCATTGCGGCGCCGGTACCGGCCTTCCGCGCTGACCTGGCTCATGTGGCCGTGGGCGCGCTGGAGAGCAGGGTGCGGCCTCGGGCCTGCGGCCGGCGAAAGCGGGGCCTCCCGCCGGGGCACCGGATGACGGGGCCAGGCATGCGGGGGTGGATGTTGTGGCTTGTGCTGCTGGCATCGCCGGCGGCGGCGGGAACCCCTCCCGAGGGGTGGAGCTATCTGGCGGAGAGCCGCATCGCGTGGCGTCCGTTCGGCGATGCGGCCTTCGCGGAGGCGCGCCGCCTCAACCGCCCCCTGTTCATACTGGTCTTCGCCGACTGGTGCCACTGGTGCCACAAGTACGAAACGGAGACCCTGGAAACGGAGGCCGTCCGGACCCTGCTCCAGGAGAAGTTCATCCCGGTGGCGGTGGATTACGTGCGGGACCCCGACACGGCCAGGCGGCTGGGGGCCCGCCTGGTGCCGACCAGCCTGGTCCTGACCCCGGATGGCCGCCGCCTGCTGCGGTTTTACGGGTTCATCGGTCCCCGGGAACTGGCCCAGGTCCTCGACCGGACGCTGGAGCGCTGGGCCCGGGGCGAGATCCCGGAAGAGGAGTTTGGCGACGAACGCACCTGTTGTCCACTGTCCGGCGGGTCAAAGGAGAAGCGCTGAGTGCTGCCGGATCAGTATGTCTGGCTGGTGTGGGCGAGTGCATTTCTGGTGCCGTGGGGGGCCATCTACCTGGCGTTCCCGGCCCAGCGCCGGGCCATGTGGTGGGCCAGCGTCTACACCACGCCCTTCGGCCTCACCGAGCCGCTGTTCGTACCGGAGTACTGGGCCCCGCCGAGCCTGTTCGACCTGGCCCGGACCACCGGCTTCGATCTCGAAAGCCTGATTTTCTGCTTCGGCATCGGCGGCACCGGCTCGGTGCTTTACAACATCGCCACGCACCGGGTGCCCGTGCCCCTGCCCGAGGCGGAGAAACGGCGTCCCCTGCATCGCCATCACTACAAGGCCCTGGCGGCGCCGTTCGTGGCCTTCCCGCTCCTGTACTGGCTGCCATGGAACCCCATCTACCCGGCCATCGTGGCCCTGTTCGTGGGCGCGGTGGCCAACGTGCTGTGCCGTCCCGACCTCGGGACCAAGACCTGGGTGGGCGGGCTGCTGTTCCTGGGGTACTACAGCCTGTTCCTGCTGGGCCTGGAGTGGAGCGCGCCGGGCTACATCGAGCGGGTCTGGAACCTCGATGCCTTGTCGGGGATACGCCTGGGCTTCATGCCGCTGGAGGAGCTGCTGTTTGCCGCCGGCTTCGGCATGTACTGGGCCGGGGTCTACGAACACTTCACCTGGCGGCGCTAGGGGCGCGGGGTTCACATGCTCAGGCTGGTTCTCAGGGAGATGGGCCACCATGCCGAGCGCACCGCCTTCGCCATGCTCGCCATCGGCGCGGCCGTGTCCCTGGTCCTGGTGATTGAAGGATTCCAGCAGGGGTTGCTGGAGCAGATGCGCCGGGTGGTCCTGGCGCGGGGCGGCGACCTCATCGTGACCCAGGCCGGGGTGGAGAACTTCCTGGCCAGCCGCTCCGTGATCCCGCAGCTCTCCCGCTCCCGCATCGAGCCGGTGCCGGGGGTCGCCGCGGTCCATCCCCTGGTGCTGGTTCCCATCATCTACGAACGCCACGGGCGCAAGAGTCCCATCTTTCTCCTCGTCTACGACACCGCCGGCGGGCCGGGCACGGTGGTGCAGGGCATGCCCATCTCCCGCCCGCGCGAGGTGGTGGTGGACGAGGCGCTGGCGCGCATGCACGGGTTGAAGGTGGGGGACCCGCTGGTGATCTCGGACTTCGAGTTCCGCATCTCCGGCATCACCCGGGGGGCCGCGGCCATGTTCACCCCCTTCGTGTTCGTCAAGTACGATGACCTGATCGATTTCTACTTCGAGTCGGACATGGTGGGTGACATCATGACCCTGCCGCTGGTGGCCTTCTTCCTGGTCGATGTCGCCCCGGGTTTCGACCCGGACGAGGTCGCTGCCGGCATCGAACAGGCCGATCCGGCCATCGACGCCTTCCGCCCGGAGGCCCTGGCCCGCCGCGACGCCACTCTGGGCGAGACCCTGTTCGGGCCGGTGATGCAGGCCCTGCTCGCGGTGAGCTATGTCATCTGCCTGCTGCTCATCGGCATCATCATGTTTGCGGTCATCCATGGCCGGGCCCGCACGCTGGGGGTGCTGAAGGTGCTGGGGTTCGCCAACCGCACCTTGGTCCTGGCGGCAGTGACCGAATCGGTGCTGCTGACCGTGCTGGCCCTGCCCGTGGCCTGGGGGCTGGCCTGGCTCACCGCCGCAGTGATCGAGTCCATCGCACCGTTGTATCTGCTGGTGGTGTCGGAGCCCGGCATCCTGGTCCGGGCCGGGGCAGTGACCCTGGTCCTGGCCGCATTCGGTGCCCTGGGCCCGGCGCGGTTCATCGGCCGGCTGGAGCCGGCCCTGGCTGCCAGGGTATGAGATGCTGGCCTGGGCCTGGAAAAGTCTGATGGCAACGCCGCTGCGCCTGCTGGCGGGGGCCGGCGGCGTGGCTGCGGCGTTGTTGCTGGTGGTGTTTTTCCACGGCGTGTTCAAGGGCGAGGCCGAACGCATCGTGGCCTATCCCATGCATGCCGGTGCCGACGTCTGGGTCATGCAGAAGGGGGTCTCCAACATGCACATGGCCAGCTCGCTGTTGTGGGACTGGAAGGAAATCCGGGTGGCAGCGGTACCGGAGGTGGAAAGCACGGTCAGCATCCTGTACCTGAATTCCATCGTCCGCGCGGGCGGGCGCAACTGGTTTTCCTACATCGTCGGCATCGGGCAGGACGCGGCCTACGGCGGACCCTGGCGCATGCACTCGGGCCAGGCCCTGCCGGCCCCCGGCGAGGCGGTGATTCCCTGGCACGTGGCCCGGATGAGCGGGATCGGCATCGGGGACGAGATCGAGATCCTGGATCGCCGGCTCAAGGTGGTGGGCCTGTCGGAGGAGACGTTCTCCATGGCCAATTCCATCACCTTCGTCTCGCGCCGCGACCTGGCCGACCTGATGAACGCCGGGGGCTCGGTCAGCTACATCCTGGTGAAGATCAGGCCCGGCGCCGAAGCCGCCGCCGTGGCCCGCCGGATCAAGGAGGAGGTGGAAAAGGTGAACGCGCTGGCGGCGGAGGACTTCATCGCCCGTGACCGCGAGATGGCCATGCAGATGGGCACCGAGATCATCCGCATGATGACGATCATCGGTGCCCTGCTGGCCGTGCTGGTGGTGGCGTTTTCGTCCTACCAGCAGGTGGTGGGCCGGGCGCGGGAGCTGGCGGTGGCCAGGGCGGTGGGCTTCACCATGGCCCGGTTGCAGGGAGCGGTTCTGTTCCAGTCCATGTTGATGACCCTGCTGGGGGTGGCGTTGACCGCGATCCTGGCCTACACGGTGCTGCCGCTGATTCCGCTGATGGCTCCCCAGATCGCGGTGCAGGTGGAAGGGTGGATGCTGGCGCAGGT
>JALUTW010000019.1 GCA_027021685.1 Chromatiales bacterium
CTTGGTGGCCTGGTGCCGGCTCATGGCGCGGCCGGCACCATGGCAGGCGGAGCTGAAGGCCAGCGCCTCGCTTTCGCTGGTGCCGGCCAGGATGAAGGAAGCCGTGCCCATGGAACCGCCGATGAGCACCGGCTGGCCCACATCGCGCAAGGCCGCCGGGAGATCGGGATGGCCGGGCCCGAAGGCGCGGGTGGCGCCCTTGCGATGGACGTAGAGCCGGCGCTTCTGCCCGTCCACCTCGTGGGTCTCCACCTTGCAGGTGTTGTGGGAGACGTCATAGAGAAGATCGAGGGTGGTTCCCGGGAAGATCTCGGCGAACACGTCGCGGGTGAGCTGGGTCAGGATCTGGCGGTTGGCCAGGGCACAGTTGATGGCGGCGCGCATGGCGCCCAGGTAGCGCTGCCCGGTGTCGGAGTGGATGGGGGCACAGGCCAGCTCGCGGTCCGGGAGGTGGATGCCATGGCGCTGGGCGGCCACGGCCATCTCCTTGAGGAACTCGGTGCCGATCTGGTGTCCCAGGCCGCGGGAACCGCAGTGGATGCTCACCACCACCTGGTCCTGCGCCAGGCCGAAGCGCCGGGCGATGTCCGGGGCATAGATCTCGGCGATCTTCTGCACCTCCAGGTAATGGTTGCCGGATCCCAGGGTGCCCATCTCGTCGCGCTGGCGGTGCTTGGCCCGGGCCGAGACCTCCTCCGGCTTCGCACCGCTCATGCGCCCGCCTTCCTCGATGCGCTCCAGGTCCTCCGGCCGGCCCCAGCCCCGGGCCACGGCCCAGGCGGCACCGCCGGCCAGCATCTCGTCCATCTCCGCATCGTCCAGGTGGATGCGGCCGGTGCTGCCCACGCCCGCGGGGATGACCTGGAACAGGCGTTCGGCCAGTTGCTCCTGCCGGGCCATCACCTCCGCCACCGACAGTCCGGTATGCAGGGTGCGCACGCCGCAGGAAATGTCGAAGCCCACGCCGCCGGCGGAGACGACCCCGCCCTCGTCCGGGTCGAAGGCCGCGACGCCACCAATGGGAAAGCCGTAGCCCCAGTGGGCATCAGGCATGGCGTAGGCCGCCTTCACGATGCCGGGCAGGCCGGCGACGTTGCAGATCTGCTCCAGCACCTTGTCGTCCATGGACTCCATGAGCCCGCGGTCGGCGTACAGCACCGCCGGCACCCGCATCTCGCCCCGGGGCGGGACGCGCCAGGCGTACTCGGAGAGCTGTTCCAGTTGCGAGAGATCCATTTCAGACGTCCACCACGCATTGGGCCAGCCAGCGGCCGTCGGGCAGGCGGCGCACCGCCAGTTCGGTGTAGGTGGCGCCCTTCACCTCCACCGCCGGGCGATGGCGGGCCACGTCCACCGGTTCGCCCCAGGCGGTGGCGTCGAGGCGGCCGCCGCCGATGGCCACCTCGAAGCGGCTGAAGAGGTAGTGCCGCACGGCCATCTCGTATATGAGGGCATTGAGCCAGTCCACCAAGAGCAGCTCGTCGTCCGGGGCCTCGCACTGGATGGGAACGGAGTCCCGGGGCCGGACCCCGGCGGGATCGGTGACGACGGCCGTCATGGCCACCGCCGCCTCGGCGAAGGCCTCCTCCTTGGTGGCGCCGATGCCGCGCACGCCGATGTCGGCCTCATGGCGGAAATGCTCCCAGCTCATGGCGGCGGCGGCTCCATATTCCAGCATTATAGAACCTGGCGGGGTGTCCCGATACGCCGGCCCGCCGGGGCCGGGGGACGGCGTGCGCGGCACCGGGGAAGGCCGCCGCCGGTCAGCGGTTCTGGGAACGCAGGCGGGTGAGGTAGGCGGTCATCTCCGCCTCGGTCTCGCGCAGGCAGGTGGTGAGCTCTTCCAGCATGGCCTCCACCTTCTCCTCCAGCCGGGGATCGGTGAGGATCATGCGCTCGCACTGGCGGGCCATGGCCTCCAGCCGCTTGGCCGAAACGTCGGCCGCGATGCCCTTGATGGAGTGGGCCGCGGTGCGGGCCTGGCCCAGATCGCGCCGCTCGCCCAGGGCCTGCTCCAGGCGCACCAGCAGCTCCGAGGCATTGACCCGGAACACCGCAAACAGCTCGTTGAGAAACGGCTCGTCGAAGGCCGTCTCCATGAGCATGTCCAGCTCCTGCTGATCCAGCAACGGCTCGTGCCGCGCCGCGGCCAGCGGGCCGGCGGCCGGCGTCGGGGCCTCGGTGAGCCGGCGGTTGCGGGTGAGCCGGTTGACCACGTCCAGCAGGTGCCGCTTCTGCACCGGCTTGGTGAGAAAGGCGTCCACCACGTCCTTGCAGTCCTCCAGCACTTCCTTGCGGGCGTTGGCGGTGACGATGGCGAAGGGCATCCGGCTGTCCGGCTCCATGAACTTGAACAGCTTGATCACTTCCAGCCCGTCCATCTCCGGCATGTGCAGGTCGAGGATGGCCAGGTCGAAGATCTCGGACTCCAGCAGATCCAGCGCCTGGCGCCCGTCGCGGGCCAGGGTCACGCAATGGCCCTCGCTCTCCAGGATGCGGCGGAACACGAACTGGTTGGTCTCCTGGTCTTCGGCCACCAGGATGTTGAGCGGTTCCGGCGTCTGGGCCTGGCGCTGGCTGTAGCGTGCCGGCAGTGGAATGACACCGGCTGCCTGGGCCGGCACGGCCTCGGCCTTGAGCGCATGGTAGAGCTGGCGGCTGTCCACCGGCACGTCCAGCACCTCGTGGAAGCACTCGCGGACGGCGGGGTTCTCCTTCAGCCGCGGGTTCATGGTGGACAGCAGCAGGCGCAGCCGGGCGCCGCCGGCCTCGCGGATGAGCTGGGCCACGCGGATGGGCGGCGTCGAGATGCTGCTGTCATCCACCAGGATGGTCCGCGGCCGGGCCGTGTCACGCCAGGCCTCCACCACGTCGAGACAGGCCACCACGCTGTCCACCACCGCCGTCTGCATCTCCCACGACGACAGCAGGGTCTGCCAGGTGCGCACGTGCCCGCGGTTGGTGGACAGGATGAGCACGTCCGCGTCCACGTGGCTGCGGTCCTGCTCCACGGCCAGGGTCAGGTCCAGCTCGAACCAGTAGCGGTTGCCGCGCCCCGGTACGCTGCTGGTGCTCAGGCGCCCGCCCATGAGGGCCACGAGCTGGCGCGCCAGGGCCGCCCCCAGCCCGCCCTCGTCGCCGTAGCGCCCGCCGGCGTCGCCGCTGCCGGTGTCGATGACCTCGAAACAGACGTGGGCCGAGGTCTCGACCACCGCCGAGGCGTAGGTGTGCAGCGACACGTGGCCGTGCTGGGTGTTGCGCACGGCGCCGCTGCCCAGGTTGACCAGCACCTGGCGCAGGCGCGCCGGATCGCCGTACACGAAACGCGGGGTGTTGCGCGACACGTTGGCATGCACCGACAGCCCCTTCTGCTCGGCCAGCGGCTGCAGCGTCTCCACCGCGGCGTTGACGCACTCGTGCAGGTCGAAACAGACGTGCCGCATGGCCGCCTCGCCGGCATCCAGGCGCGAGACGTCCAGCACGTTGGTCACGATGTCCATGAGGGCGTGGGCCGAACCGTGAATGGCCTCCACGTACTCCCGCTGCGGCACGCCCAGCTCGGTTTCGCGCAGCAGCTCGCACGCGGACAGCACGCTGCTCAGCGGGGTCCGCAGCTCCTGGGAGGTATGGGCGAGGAACTCCGCCCGCGCCCGTTCCGCCTCGTCGAGCCGGGCATGGGCCTGCTCCAGCCGGTGCCGCAGGCGCGCATGGCGGGTGGCGAACAGGACACCGAACGCGCCGCCGGCGGCCACCGCCAGCCACAGGGCCGCCGCCACCGGCCACTGGGCCCGCCAGTCGGGTCCCAGGACGAAGACCACCGCCAGGGCCGCCAGCACCAGGCCCAGCGCCCGCCAGGCCGCGCCGGCGCCGTAGCGCCAGCCGAAATCCAGCACCAGGGGCACCAGCAGCGCTGCGGGGACGGCCCCGGCCCGCCCGTCCAGCGCCGCCAGGCCGGCACAGGCGGCCACCGCCGCGGCCAGCAGGAGATGGCGCAGCAACGCACTGTCCCGGCGCAAGATATAAATAGGTATGGCCATGAGGCCGAGGAAGGTGAGGAAGCCGCCGGCCACCCACGCGGGCGGGAACGGCCGGGCGCCATGCTCCGGCAGCCACGCGGCCCAGGCCGCCAGCACCAGCCCCACGGACACGTACGCCACGAGTTGCTGCGCCGCGCCGCCACGGAGCATCCAGCGCAGCCCCGCGGCCGCCGCTGCGGTGGTGACCAGCCTCATCTCAGGAAGTGTCCGCCTGTTCCTATCCTACTGATTTCAAAGGAGCCGCTGCCTGCCTCCGGAACAGGCACGGCTGGCGCCGCGAAGCCCGCCCCGAACCGTATAGCATAGCACCCGACCCCGTGCCATATGCCCTTCCGGCTACGGGTGCCCGTTCGCGGCCCCTCTGTGCCAGTTGGCGGCCGCCGGGGCCGGGGCTTTAGCCCCGCGGCCGTGACCTGGGTCAAACAATTCTGCCAAATTCCTCAAGATCGTCCGTGACGAACCGCCAGTAGGGACAGGGATCCCATTTCCGCGGGCAACGATGCATCCACCGGCGACAAGCCCCCTGGAACAGTCCATCGAAAAGCTGGAAGCGAGCCAGGCCCGCCTCCGTGCCCTGCTTGCCGCCGCCGGAACGATT
>JALUTW010000020.1 GCA_027021685.1 Chromatiales bacterium
AGGCTCCTGGGTGCTGGGTGCTGGGTGCTGGGTGCTGGGTGCTGGGTGCATGCGTCGGGTTGCCTGCAAGGCGGAGACTCAGGGCGCGGGATTGGGCTGGCGGCGGTGGATGGCCTCGATGCCCTCGAGCACGGCGTCGGGCAGCGTCAACCGGGCGCTGGCGAGGTTGGACTCCAGCTGGTCCATGCGCGTGGCGCCGATGATGACGCTGGTGAGAAAGGGCCGCCGTTGCACCCAGGCCAGTGCCATCCGGGCCGGGTCCAGGCCGTGTGCGCGCGCCAGCTCCACGTAGGCCCGGGTGGCGGCCTCGGCCTCGGGCGAGGAGTAGCGCGAATAGTCGGGCCAGCGCGTCAGCCGCGCCCCGGGCGGACGGGCGCCGTCGAGATACTTGCCGGACAGCACGCCGAAGCCCAGCGGCGAGTAGGCCAGCAGGCCGCAGCGCTCGCGCAGCGAGACCTCGGCCAGGCCCACCTCGTAGGTCCGGTTGAGGAGGCTGTAGGGGTTCTGCACCGAGACCACCCGCGGCAGGCCCAGGCGCTCGGCGGTGTGGAGAAACTGCATCACGCCCCAGGGCGTCTCGTTGGACAGGCCGATGCAGCGGATGCGCCCGGCCTGCACGTGGCGGTCGAGCGCCGCCAGGGTCTCGGCGATGGGCGTGAAGTCGTCGGGCTCGGACTCCTCGTAGCCCAGGCGGCCGAAGAAGTTGGTGCGCCGCTCGGGCCAGTGGAGCTGGTAGAGGTCCACGTAGTCGGTCTGGAGGCGTTCGAGGCTGGCCGCCAGGGCGGCGTCGATGTGCTCGCGCACGTAGCGGGTGCGGCCGCCGCGGATGTGGTCGATCCAGCCCTCGCCGGGGCCGGCGATCTTGGTGGCCAGGATCACCCGGTCGCGCCCGCCGCGCCGCTTGAGCCAGCGGCCGATGATGGTCTCGGTCTGCCCATGGGTGGCCGCCTGCGGCGGAATGGGGTAGAGCTCGGCGGTATCGATGAAATTGACCCCGGCGTCGAGCGCGGCGTCGAGCTGGGCAAAGGCCTCGGCCTCGGTGTTCTGCTCGCCGAAGGTCATGGTGCCCAGGCAGATGACGCTGACCTCGATGCCGGTGTCGCCCAGCGGCCGGTACTGCATGCGGTCCTCCTTCAGGTGAACAGGGCCAGCACCCCGGTGTAGCCGTAGAGCCGGTCACCCGCGATCTCGCCGTTGGCATAGAAGCCGGCCACGGGCACGTCGCCCAGCTCCTCGCCCAGGTAGCGCAGCTCGCGCCCCGCCTCCCCGAACATGTGCTGGCCGCGGCCGACGCAGGAAAAGTACAGCCCGCCGCGCGCCGGTGCCGGCAGCCGCTCGTGCAGGCGCCGCACCATGCGGCGCAGATCGGCGGCGGCGCTCTCCGCGTCGCGGCGGCAGAACATGAGGGTTCTGCCTTCCTCCAGGTGCTCGCCGACGCCCACGATGCCCTGCTCCACGTCGAGGCTGATGAGGTTGCGCACCAGGTAGTCACCGGTGTCGGTGCCGTGCACGGGGAAGCCCACGAAGATGTAGCCCCCGAGGCGGTGCAGGTTGTGGGCCAGCAGCTCACCCACGTCCTCGCGCAGCACGTCCAGGGCCGGGCGGCCGTCGAGCTGCAGGAGCAGGTTGCCCTCGCAGCGGGTGATGGTGCGCACCGGGCCGATGGGCGTGCAGCCCTGGGTGAGGCCGGTGAACACCGGGATCCCGTCGTCCAGCAGCACGCCGGACAGGCTGCCCTCGCACAGGGCGTTGGCGAGCTGGAAGTGGTAACCGCGCGATGAGCTCAGGCCGCCGCACAGATAGCCGTTGCCCAGCCGCCCGGGCAGCTCCCGCACCAGGCGCGGCACCTGCGGGTTGCGGGGGTCGCCGTGGACCACGGCGAACTGGATGCCGGCGGCGGAAAAGGCCATGGCCTCGGCCGCCGCCGCGTCCTCGAACACGCGGAAATGGTCGCGCGGCAGGTCGGTGACCAGCAGGACCAGGGCCGGGGCGTCGTAGTACTCGGTGCCGGTGGCGCAGATGCCGTAGCCCACGGTGCCCACCCAGTCGCGCACCGGGGTGCCGGCCTGCAGGTAGCGCAGCAGGTGGCCCAGGTCCGAGGCCAGGGCGTCGGTGGCATAGACGAAGCCCAGGGAGGCCTCGGGCGGAAACTCCGGCAACTGGCCCAGGCAGTCGTCGGCCGCCGCCAGCCAGTTGCGCTTGCCGCTGTGGGCGAGAAGGAATCGTTCCATGGGGCGCGCCCGGTCCGTCACGGGGAGTCCATGCTAGCACGCCGGTGGCGGGAATGGGGGCGGGCGCCTCCGGTACAATGGCGGGATGCCGTCGCCAGCCGCCATGACCGACATCCCGCGCGTGGGCTTCGTCAGCCTCGGCTGCGCCAAGGCCACGGTGGACTCGGAGCGCATCCTCACCCGCCTGCGGGCCGAGGGTTACGAGGTCGTGGGCAGCTACGACGAGGCCCACCTGGTCATCGTCAACACCTGCGGCTTCATCGATGCGGCGGTGGAGGAGTCGCTGGCCGCCATCGCCGAGGCGCTGGACGAGAACGGGCGCGTGGTGGTCACCGGCTGCCTGGGTGCGCGGGCGGAGGTGATCCGCGAGCGCTTTCCCCAGGTGCTGGCGGTCACCGGTCCCCACGCCGAGGAGGCGGTGATGGCCGCGGTGCACGCCCACCTGCCCCGGCGCCACGACCCGCGCCTGGACCTGGTCCCCGCGGGCGGGATCCGGCTCACCCCGCGCCATTACGCCTGGCTCAAGATCAGCGAGGGGTGCAATCACCGCTGCACCTTCTGCATCATTCCCGCCCTGCGCGGGCCCCTGGTCTCGCGCGATCCCGGCGAGGTCCTGGCCGAGGCCGAGACCCTGGTCCGGGCCGGCGTGCGCGAACTCATGGTCATCGCCCAGGACACCGCGGCCTACGGCGTGGACCGCCGCTACCGCCACGGCTTCTGGAACGGGCGCCCGGTGCGGGCCCGCATCACCGACCTGGCCCGCGCCCTGGGCAGCCTGGGGGCCTGGGTGCGCCTGCACTATGTCTATCCCTATCCCCACGTGGACGAGCTGGTGGAGCTCATGGCCGAGGGCGTGGTGCTGCCCTACCTGGACGTGCCGCTGCAGCACGCCAGCCCGCGGATCCTGCGTGCCATGCGCCGGCCCGCCGATGCCGGGGACATGCTGCGCCGCATCGAGTCCTGGCGCCGCACCTGCCCGGAGCTCACCCTGCGGTCCACCTTCATCGTGGGCTTTCCCGGCGAGACCGCGCAGGAGTTCGACGCCCTGCTGGAATTCCTGCGCGCGGCCGGGCTGGACCGGGTGGGGGCGTTCGCCTATTCACCGGTGGAGGGCGCGGCGGCCAATGCCCTGCCGGGCGCGGTCCCCGAGGCGGTGAAGCAGGAGCGGCTGGAACGGCTCATGGCGGTGCAGGCGGAGATCTCCGCCCGGCGCCTGCAGCGGCGGGTGGGCACCCGCACCACCGCCATCGTGGATGCGGTGGCCGGTGACGGCCTGCGCCTGGGCCGCAGCCCGGCGGAGGCACCGGAGATCGACGGCGTGATCCGGATCCACGGCTGCGATGCCGCGCCCGGTGAACGGGTGGAGGTGGAGATCACCGGTGCCGATGCCCACGACCTGGAGGCCCGGCCGCTGGTCCCGGCCTCCACCGCGCCAGGAGTGTGATCGCGATCCCAGATTCCCTGCGGGGCCGCTGGCACCGCGGTTCGATAACACGTATTGAAGTGTCGTTACCGCGAGGCCCCGACATTCCCGCGGGGGAGACCATGACCCACATGCTCCTGCTCACCACGCCGGCACAGCACGCCGCCGACAATCCCGCCGTGGAGCTGGAACCCCGGCGCCTGCGCCAGTGGCTGGCGGTGCTGCCCACGCTCAACGTGCTGGAGACGGTGCGCCGCCTGCAGCGCGTGCTCACGCCCTTCAACGAGCTGGCCCTGGACGACGACCGCCGGCTGCGGCTGCTGGAGATCTACCGCGAGTCGCTGGAGTCCATCCTGTTCGAGTACGACGACCTGCGCCTGCGCCAGCTCGCCATTCCCGCGGACCAGCGCCATGCCGTGGCCCAGGACATCATGTGGCTGTACCTGGAACTGGCCAACGGCTACAAGATCGTGCTGCGCAACCAGCACGAGGCGGGCCGGACCCTGCGCCGGCACGGGCCCATGCTGCTGGCGGCCTTTCGCGCCGCCGAGGCCATGGGGCAGGCCGTCCTCTATGCCTACCGCGCCCACGAACCGGTGCCGCCGCTGGTGCTGCTGGAGCTGCACCAGATTTATCACCTGGCCTGTGCCCACCAGGCCCGGGTGCAGAAGGTGCGCGCGGCCCGCGGCGAGTACCGGCGGCCCACGCTGCAGGCCCTCTACCAGCGCCTGCTGTTGATCCTGGCCGCCGACGGGGGCGGCCTGGCCGGCAACGAGCTGTTCGAGACCTGGCTGCTGCTGGAGGAGTTCTGCGGCGACGATTTCCTCTGCCGCGGGGAAACACCCGCCGTCGGCTGGGTGGTCAACTGGATGGAAGACGCCCCGCCCCAGGTGCTGGAAGCGGCGCCGGCGGCGGACACCCGGTGGGTGTTCGATCTGGCGCCGGTGATGGAGCACATGGAGCAGTGGTGCCGGGAGCGCGAGGCGGAGGCCGCCGGCGCCGCCCTGGGCCGCCAGGAAGTGCGGCTGCTGCGGCGCCTGCTGCGGGCCCTGGAGCGGGGCGGCGCGCCGGAGACCGGGGCGGCCGGACGCGCGGTGCGCCTGCTGGTGGGCCTGCCGCGGCTGGCCCGGGCCCTGGGGGATCCCCGCTGGCTGGAGGAGGCGGCCACGGTGGAGGTGCACGCCGGCATCGAGGTGCGGGCGGTGGGGGCCGACGGCGAAAGCCCCTTCGCCGACGGGGACTGGGTGCTCCACACCCTGGCGGGGGGACGCTGCCGCCTCCAGGCCGGCGGGGCGGGACTGCCGCCCGGCTGCGGTCCCGGCCAGCTGGTGGGGCTGCTGGACGTTTCCGCCGGGGAGCCGGTGCTCACCGTGGCCCTGGTGGAAGAGGCGGCACACGACGATGGCGGCGGCGTGAGGCTGGAAGCCAGCCTGCTGGACGGTCCGCCCACCGCGGTGCGCCTGCACGGCGCCGGGCGGGAGCAGTGGGGCCTCTACCTGCCGCGGGATCCCGCGTCGCGGCGGCCGGCCACCCTGCTGGTGGAGCGCACGCTGCACCTCAACGGCCAGGCCCTGGAAGTGGACGTGGGCGGCCAGACCTACCGCGTGCGGCCGGCGGACACCATCGCCGAGACCCCGGCCATCCGCCGGTTCTCCTTCAGCATCGTGCGCGAGTAGGCGCGCCGCCCGTTCAGAAGGCGGAGGACAGAGGACAGAAGACAGAGACCGGGAGACGGACCTCTTGCAGGGTGTGTTGGCGCAGCCGCCGCACCCTGCGCCCTTCTGTCCTCTGTCTTCCATCCTCTGTCCTATGAACGGGGCCGCTCCTACACGGGAACATGCCCGTAGGAGCGGCGCCTCGCCGCGAACATCACGTCCGGCGGAGCCTCAACCGCCCGGGGCGGCGGCGGCGACGTCCTTGAGCCGCGAGCGCAGGCCGGCCCAGCCCATGCCCAGGTTCACCGCCCGGGTGGTGACCAGCACCACCAGCAGATCGGGGCGGTCGGGCACCGCGCTGATGAAATGAAACACCCCGCCGGTGGCGAACTGCATCTCGTGCAGGCTGTGCCGGATGGTCTCGCCCTTGGCCTGTCCCAGCATCTTTTCCACCGTGGCCACCGCCTTGCCCCGGAACAGGTCCACGGTGGCCGCGGCCAGGGTGTCCAGCAGTGACTGGGTGAACCAGGACACGTGATGGGCCACGCCCAGCAGCAGGCCCGATTCCTGGTCCACCACCGCCGCGGCCAGGGCGTGGTCCACGGTCTCCACCATCTCGCGGCAGATGTCGTTGAGGTTGGGCATGGCGTGGCGGGCCGGCGCCGGAACCTGGTCCGGGTGCATGGTCAGCTTCCGGCCACCGCGGCGATGGTCTCGGCGGCCTGGCGCGCGTGGGCCAGGCACACCCCCAGGTTGGCGCCGGCGCGGGTGAACACGGTGAGCAGCAGCCGCGGTCCGGCATGGAGCAGAAAGATGCGCCCGCTTTCGCCCTCGATGAGCACGTTGCGCGGTTCCCCGCGCGAGCCTTCCCGGGCCAGGGTGTCGCACAGTGCCAGCAGGGCGCCGCTCATGGCGGCGAAACGGTGGCGGTCGAGCCCGGCGGGCAGGCGCTCGGCCCAGGCCACGCCGTCGGCGCTGGAGACGATGGCGCCGTCGATGTCCTCGGCGAACTGCATCATCTGGTCGATGACCTGCTCGATGGCCTCTCGCACCGGTGCCGGGGCGGGGCCGTCACCGGTCTCGCGGCTGAGGCGATCGATGACCTGGTCGATGATCTGCATGCGGTTCTCCTCGCGCCGGTCGGTCAATGGCCCAGCACGGCCAGCAGGGCGTGGATGAGCACCTTGACGTCCTCCGGGTTGCGGGCGTCGATCTCGAAAACCGGCACCACCTGGTTCCGCTCCAGCAGCCGGGCCTGGAACGCCTCCAGCGGTGCGGTGTCGGCGATGTCGGACCGCGTCAGCCCGATGACCACGCCCGTCTCGCTGATGAAGTCGGCGAAGGCGTCGAGGTAGAGTTCCATCTGTGCCACCGGGTCGGGATGGTCGCAGTTGACCAGCAGGACCAGGCCGATGCCGCCCCGGGCGAGGATGGACCACATGAAGTCGAAGCGTTCCTGTCCCGGCGTGCCGTACAGGTGCACCCGGGTGCCGTCGTCCAGCAGCAGGTAGGCATAGTCCATGGCCACGGTGGTGGTGGGCTTGAGGGCCTGGGCACCGTCGGTGCAGGGCACGTCGGTGCCCACCGGCGGGATGTCGGCGATGGCGCCGATGGCGGTGGTCTTGCCGGCCCCCACCGGGCCGGTGAAGATGATCTTCTCCGCCGCCGCGAACATGGTGCCGTGTCCCCTCAGCGCCGCAGGCTCAGGCGCCGGGCGATGCGCGCCAGCAGGCCGCGCCGGGGTGACGGCGGGGCGGGCGGCGGCACTGCCGGGGTGTCGTCGCCGGCGCGCTCCAGCAGGCCCACGGCGA
Organism: Chromatiales bacterium; assembly: GCA_027021685.1. Lineage (GTDB taxonomy): Bacteria > Pseudomonadota > Gammaproteobacteria > CAMYNG01 > CAMYNG01 > JALUTW01. The sequence goes on from JALUTW010000020.1 coordinate 7,121, forward strand.
AGGCCGCGTTGTGAAAGTCGATGGCGGTGGCCAGCGGCACCCCGGTGACAGCGGCGAGGCCGGCCAGCGTGTGCGGGGCGCGGGCCAGGGCCGCGGCCAGCTTCAGGTGGTCGGGGTGAAAGGCGTGGCGGGTGAAGTTGGGCCAGGCCTTGAGCCGCACCGGGGTCTCGGTGTCGTGGCCGGGCAGCAGGCGGCCGCCCGAGCAGGCCAGGGCCGCATCCCACAGCAGCGTGCTCAGCGACGTGACCTGGATGTCGCCTGCCGGAGCCTGTTCGCCGGGCGCCGGCTCGCGCACGGTGAAGGCCCCGGCAGGGCGGGTCAGCAGGCGGTGCAGGGCGGCGGTGTCCAGCGTGCTGGTGACGCTGCCGGCCTCGCCGTCGATCCACGCCGATCCCGTGCCGGCCACCTCCAGGACCAGGCGCCGGCGCTGGTTGCGGGCATCGAGCAGGGTGCGGAACACGTCCACCGGTGTGGCCGTGGCGGGGCGGGCGGGCGCGTCCCGATGCGACAACTGGGCCGCCATCTTCTCGTACAGCCTGCCCAGCAGGTCGCGGAAGCGGCCGATGTCCACCGGCTTGCGCACCGCGATGAGATTGCGCCCGATGCGGGCCTCCGCCGCCAGCAGCAGCTTGACCTGTCCCGGCCGGGCCGCCGCCAGGGCCTCGCGCCCTTCGCGGTGGTCGGCGTCCAGCACCAGCAGGTGCGCGCGCCGCGGCTGCGCCTCCAGCAGCTCGAAGGGCTTGCCGTCGTGTGCCAGCAGCTTGATGGCGGTGGTCAGGGCCAGCCGGTCCTGATCGCTGAGGCCGGCCACGGCCAGGTAGAGGGTGTGGCCGTGGGGCACGGAATGCTCGTTGTCGGGCGAGAGGGCCATGATGGCTGCGCGGTCTCCTCGAACTCCTGCTCGCTGGGATGCTGAAAAACTATCGGCCACGGGCATGCCGGCGCCGCGTGGAAGAGTGTGATCCCACTCACAGATACCTTTAGCACCCGCTGGCGCAGCCCGGCGATGGGGGCAGACTGTTTCTGTGAGCCCACTCACACATTCCCCGCCATGGCATCCACGGGACACCGGGCGGGGACGATATGGGAGCACGGACGCCGGGGCGCAGGCACAGCGTGCCGCACGGTGAACCCGAGAACCAACCGGAAAGCAAGCAGCCACCATGAACGACAAGCCCGTGTATGCGGTGCGGCTGGAAGGTGTCGCGGACAGCGAGCGCATCATCTTCAAGCTGATCTTTTCCGTCTCCTGCAACAGCCCCAGCCGGCCCCATGGCTACGTGCTGGCGGAGGCGGGGACGGCGGACATCGTCATCGGCCCGGAGCCCGCCGCCACCGGCGGCGTCCGGGTGCTGCCCCTGCGCGACGCCGACGACGGCCGCGGTCCCTGCCTGGTGCGGCCCCTCATCGCCAGCCGGGTGCTGGCGGCACTGGATGCGATGGTCGCCGCTCCGGCGGCGGACGGCGCCGGGGAAGACGCGGGGTCCGCCGCCGCGGATGCCGCACCGGTGGTGGAGTTCAGCATCACCGAGGAAGAGGCCTCGGAGCTGGCCATCGTCCACGACGAGAGCCTGTCCAACCCGGCCAACGAGGCCCCGGCGGCGTCCGCCGATCCGGCCCCGGTGGCCACCGTCCATCCCCTGCCCGGCACGGCGGAGGTCCCGCGGCCCCGGGCGCTGGTGGTGGACGACAGCGCCTCGGTGCGCAAGCAGCTCGAGCTGGAGCTGGACCTGTTCGAGGTGGAGGTGGACTACGCCGCCGGCGGCGAGGAGGCGCGCGGCCACCTCGCCGCCCGCCGCTACGACGTGGCCTTTCTCGACGTGGTGATGCCGGACGCCGACGGCTTCGACCTGTGCAAGACCATCAAGGCCGAGTCGCCCGCCACCCGCGTCATCATGCTCACCGGCAAGGCCACCCAGGCGGACAAGATCAAGGGCACGCTGGCCGGTTGCGACGCCTACCTGGTGAAGCCGGTGGGGCGCGAGATGTTTCAGTCCACGGTGCGCAGGTTCCTGCAGTTGCGGCAGGCCTGCAGCGCCATGGGGGCATGAACCGGAGCAACGACAAGGCACGAGGAGGAGAGACACATGGCCATCAACAAGGTGCTCGTGGTGGACGACTCGCCGGCGGAGCTGTCCGCCATCCGCAACATCGTGGCCGACACCGGCTGCATGGTCATCGCCGCCACCAACGGCCGCGAGGCGGTGGAGCTGGCGCGGCGCGAGTCACCTGACATCATCTTCATGGACATCATCATGCCGGAGATGGACGGCTACGAGGCCACGCGCCGGCTGGCCAACGATCCCGCCACCCGCGACATCCCCATCATCTTCGTCAGCAGCAAGAACCAGAAGGCGGACAAGATCTGGGGCCAGATGCAGGGCGGCAAGGGCTACATCACCAAGCCCTTCGAGCCGGCCCAGATCGTCGAGCATCTCAAGGCCCTGGGCTGAGGAGGCGCCCGTGACCGACGACGTCACCGACGCCGAGGCGCTGCTGGCCCGCCTGGCCCGGCCCGGGGATGCGGCCCCGGGCACCGGCCTGCGCTACGGCTATCGGCTCGGCGGCCTGGCCCTGCTGGTGGACGCCGGCCTCAAGAGCGAGGTGATGGAGGCCGCGCGCCTGTGCCCGGTCCCGCGCACTCCACCGGCCCTGGCCGGGCTGGTCAACGTGCGCGGCAACATCGTGCCGGTGTTCGACCTGGAACAGGCCCTGGGCCTGCCGCCGCCGGACCAGGTGCCGGAGCACGTGCTGGTGCTGGGCGAAGGCGAGGCCGCCGCGGGGGTGCGCATCGCCCGCCTGCCCGAGTCGGTGCGGCTGGCCGGTGCGGTCGAGGCCGCGCCGCCCCCGGCCCTGGCCGGACACGTGCAGGGGGCCTGGCACGACGTGCACGGCACCCTCTGGTGGGCACTGGACCACCGGGCCTGTTTCCGGCAACTGCAGCGTGAACTCAGCGGGCTGGCCCCCGGCGGGCCGCCCCCCCATCCGGCCGCGGCGTCCGCGGCCTCCGCCTGATCCCGGGAGGACACCTCCATGCTCAACCGACTCAAGATCGCCACCCGGCTGGTGGTACTCATCGCGGTCCAGATCACGGTGCTGGGCCTGGTGGGCGCCGTGGCCATCACCGCGCTCAACAACGCCTTCAACACCACCGCCCTGCTCAACACCAGCGTCATCGAGCAGGTGAAACTCAACCAGCTCAACGAGACCGTGCGCGGTGATCTGCTGGAGACGGTCAACCGCGCGGCCACGGGCAAGCTGTCCTGGGAGGCGCTGGACGAGGCCCTGCTGGCGGCGCGCAACCTGTTCGTCAACAACTGGGACGAGTACAAGGAGGAGAAGACCCCGGAGCAGGTGCGTGACATCGAGGCCTCGCTGGGAGCGGAGTACAAGGCGGTACTCGCGGCCTTCGACCGCCTGCGCGAGTTCCAGGCGGCGCGGGACCGCGAGGGCCTGGCCGCCTTCGTGGAGAGCGAGCTGCCGCGGATGGTCAATCCCTTCTTGCTGGAACTCAACGAACGGGTGGCCGAGCAGCAGCTGGCCTCCGAGGCACTGTTCGAGAGCTCTCTGCGCGAGGGCCGGCTGGCCCTGTGGGGTGCCGCCGGCGTGGTGGTGGTGGGCCTGCTGGTGGCGGGCCTGCTGGGTTATCTCATCTACCTGGGCATCAACCGCTCCATCCGCCGCATCCAGGCCACGGTGGCAGAGGTGTCCGAGGGCAACTACTACGCCCGCACCGGCCTCACCGGCACCGACGAGCTGGCCGAGCTGGGCGGGGCCTTCGACGCCCTGCTCGAGGACAAGGTGGCCAGCCTGGTCCAGGCGGAACAGGAGAACGAGCGCCTCAACGAATCGGTCATCGCCCTGCTGGAGGCGGTGTCCCGGCTCAGCCAGCGCGACCTCACCATCAAGGTGCCGGTGACCGAGGACGTGACCGGCCCGGTGGCCGACGCCCTCAACCAGCTCACCAGCGAGACCTCGCGCGTGCTCAAGGGCGTGCGCCGCATCTCGGAGGAGGTGGCCCGGGCCTCGGCCATGGTCAAGGCCCAGTCGGACAACGTCATCGCGGTGGCGGCCGAGGAGCGGCGCGAAGTGGAGGAGACCGCCCGCGATCTGGCCCGCGCGGTGGAGACCATGGCCCACATCGCCGCCCTGGCCGAGGAGTGCGACCGTGCCGCGGAGCAGGCCATCCGCACCACCCATACCGCGCTGGAGACCGTGACCCGCACGGTGGAGGGCATCAACGGCATCCGCGAGACCATCCACGAGACGGAAAAGCGCATCAAGCGCCTGGGTGAACGCTCGCAGGAGATCAGCCGTGCGGTGAACCTCATCAACAGCATCTCCGAGCGCACCCACATCCTCGCCCTCAACGCCTCCATGCACGCCGCCTCCGCCGGCGAGGCCGGCAAGAGCTTCGCCGTGGTGGCGGACGAGGTGCAGCGCCTGGCGGAGAGCGCGCGCGACGCCACCGCCCAGATCTCCACCCTGGTGTCCAACATCCAGGTGGAGACCGCCGACACCGTGGCCACCATGAACGAGGTGATCACCCAGGTGGTGGAAGGCACCCGCCTGGCGCAGGAGGCGGGCCAGCAGATGCAGCGCACCGAGGAGAGCACCGCCAGCCTGGTGGAGGCGGTGCGCCGCATCAACGAGCGCTCGCAGGACCAGGCCCGGCTGTCCAATGCCCTGCAGGGGCGCGCCGGTCAGATCCAGGAGAGCACGCGCAAGACCAGCCGGCAGCTCCAGGAGCAGACCCAGCAGACCACCCGCCTGGTGGAGTACGCCCGCGGCCTGCTCAACGCGGTCAACGTCTTCCGCCTGCCCGAGGGCGATGCGGCCCCGGGCCTGGCCCCGCTGGCCCCGGCCCCGGCGGGGGGCGAGCTGGAGAAAAAGGCCTCCTGATCCTTCATGGCGATCCCGGTGGAACAGCGCAGCTCCCTGGAGCTGGAGGTGAGCGGGGTGGTGGCCGAGATGCTGGAGGCCTTCGCCGCCACCGGCGACGGCGGGGCCGATGCCGCCGCCAGCGGCGATGCCCTGGCGCGCTACCAGCGGCGGGTGGCCCGCATCGGCATGGCCGCCGGCCGTTTCGGGCTCACCGGGCTGCAGGACACCTGCGTGGAGCTGCAGGACCGGCTGCGCGCGCTCAAGCGCCGCGGCACCGGCCTCAGCGCCGAGGAACGGGAGCTGCTGGAGGAGTGGCCGCTGCTGGTGATGGGATACATCAACGCTCCCCATGACCCGGCCGCGGCGCAGGCACTGGTGGACTTTCTCCAGCGGCCCGCCTGGGGCGAACCGGTCTCGCCCGAGACCGGGGCCGAGATCCGCAGCGCGCTGGGCAGCGGCCCGGCCCTTCCGGCGCCGCCCGCGGCCGGCGACGACCCGCCCCGCGACGACGCCGGCGGGCACGATGCAGGGGTCGCCGGCGACGGCACCGGCGGCCTGGCCGGTCTGGGCGGGCCCCTGCGGGAGGAAGTGGAGGAGGCCATGAGCGACTGCCTGCTCCGGCTGGCCGAGCCCGGGGTGCCGCCGGAGGAGGCCCGGGCGGCGCTGACCCATTGCGCCGAGCGCCTGGAACTCCTGGCCATGACGGCGGCCACCGCCGGCCTGGCCGGTTTCATGGACGCCTGCCAGATCTTCCAGGCCGGCCTGCGGCGCCTGGCCGCCGCCGGCCGCGCGCCGGCGACGGAGGAGCTGGACGCCCTCTACCAGTGGGCGGGTCTGGTGGGGGCCTGGCTGGAGGCGCCCCACGATCCGGCGCGGGCCGAGGCCCTGGTGGACTTCCTGCGGGCCCTGCCCTGGGGCGAGCCCGTGGACGAGGACCAGGCCGCCATCCTGCGTGGGCTGCTGGCCCCCGAGGAGATCCATATCGATGCCCCGGCCGGGGAGCCGCCGCCGGAGATCCCGCCGGCCTACCGCGAGCTGGTGGGGCTGCTGCTTCTGGAGCTGGAGCAGTCGCAACCGGAGCTGGAGTCCGCCCTGGCCGCCGCCGCCGGCGACGGCACCCCGGCCGAGGACCGGCACGCCGCCTGGCGCGAGGTCCTGGATCGGCTGGAGCGCTTCGCCGGCGCCGCCGCCACCCTGGGCCTGCACGGCCTGGCCGAGGCCTGCGGGCACGTCCATGCCTGCGCCGAGTTCATCGACGCCACCGGCGAACCGCTGGCCCCGGAGCAGCACCGCTGGTTCGCGGACTGGCCCCGGCGGGCGCGCGCCTACCTGGAGGCGCTGGTGGACCCGGCCGCCTGCACCGCCCTGGCGGACTACCTGGGCGAGGCGGACTGGGGCTGTGCACCCGATGCCGCCGCCCGCGAGCGGCTGGTGCAGTCCCTGGCCCGGCCCGAGATCGCGCTGGAGGAGGAAGAGCTGGCGCCGCGCCAGGCCGAGGCCCGCGACGAGGACGTTTCCCTGGCCCTGCCCGACGACGTCAACCCGCAGCTGCTGGACAGCCTGCTCCAGGAGCTGCCCCGCTACACCGCCGATTTCTCCGCCGCCATCACCCGCCTGGCGGAGGGCGACGGCACGCGGGCGGACGTGGAGACCGCCCAGCGCATCGCCCACACCCTCAAGGGCTCCGCCAACACCGTGGGCGTGGCGGGACTGGCCAACCTCACCCACCACATGGAGGACATCCTCGAGGCCCATGCCCGCGCCGGGCGCCTGCCCCCGGCGCCCCTGGTGCGGGTGCTGCAGAGCGCCGCCGACGTGCTGGAGATGATGAGCGAAGCCCTGCTGGGGCAGGGCGAGGCCCCGGCCCACGCCCGCGAGGTGCTGCAGGAGGTGCTGGACTGGGCCAACCGCATGGACCTGGAAGGGGTGCCGGAGGATGCGCCCGCCGCCCCGGAGCCGGAGCCCGCGCCGGCGGCGGACACCCCCGCGGCGGAGGCCGGCCCGGTGCTGCGCATTCCCGCCCGGCTGGTGGACGAGCTGCTGCGGCGGGTGGGCGAATCCCTCATCCTCACCGCCCAGCTCCGCGAGCGCCTGGGCCAGGCGGCGGCGGAGCTGGCGGGCCTGCGCGAACGCAACGAGCTGCTGGGACGCCTGACCCAGGAGCTGGAGCAGCTGGTGGACGTGCAGGGGATCCATGCCGGGCGCGGCCGCGAGGCCGGCGGCGAGTTCGATGCCCTGGAGCTGGAGCAGTACAACGCCCTGCACACCGTCACCCACCGCCTGGTGGAGGCGGTGGCCGACAGCCGCGAGATGGGCCAGGGCATGGAGGAGCAGCTCGGGGCCTTCGACGGCCTGCTGGCGGACCAGTCGCGGCTGCAGAAGGAGACCGAGGAGCTGGTCATGGAGACCCGCATGGTGCCGGTGCAGAACCTGGTCCCGCGGCTGCAGCGGGCGGTGCGCCAGACCTGCCGCCTCACCGGGCGCGACGCAGTGCTCGAGGTGTCCGGCGCCGACACCCTCATCGACTCCCAGGTCCTGGACCAGCTCGCCGATCCCCTCCTGCACGTGCTGCGCAACGCGGTGGACCACGGCATCGAGCCGCCGGACCGGCGGGCCGCCGCCGGCAAGCCGGAACGGGGCCGCATCCGCCTGGCGTTCCGGCGCGAGGGCGACCACATGGTGGTGTGCTGCGAGGACGACGGTGCCGGCCTCGACCGCGAGGCCATCCTGGAGCGGGCGCGGGCCCGCGGCCTGGTGGGTGCGGAAGAGACACCTGCCGACGAGGCCCTCCATGCCCTGGTGCTCATGCCCGGCTTCTCCACCCGCGAGGAGGTCTCCCAGGTGTCCGGCCGCGGCGTGGGCATGGACGTGGTCAACACCCGCGTGCGGGAGATGAAGGGCACCCTGCGCCTGCACTCGGAGCCGGGCCGTGGTTGCCGGGTGGAGATGCGCCTGCCGCTCACCCTCATCTCGGTCCACGCCCTGCTGGTGGCCGCGGGGGCCGGCCGCGTGGCCCTGTCCAGCCGCGGCGTGGAGCGCATCGTCTACGGCGGCGACGGCCGCTGGGAGGCCGGCGCGGACGGCGCGCAGTACTGTCTGGGTGACGGGTGCCACGCCGCCTTCGAGCTGGAGGCCCTGCTGGGTCTGCCCGCGCCGGCGGCGGACGGCGAACCGCGGCCGGTGCTGCTGGTGCGCGATCACGGTGGCCTGCTGCGGGCGGTACGGGTGGCCCGGGTGCTGGCCAGCCAGGACCTGGTGGTGAAGCAGATGGGCCCGTACATGCCCCGGGTGCCCGGCCTCGACGGGGCCACCATCCTCGGAGACGGCACCGTGGCCCCGGTGCTGGACCTGCCGGCGGTGCTGGCCGCGGCGCGCAGCGACGGCCTGCCCGCGGTGGCACCGGCGGCAGCGGAGGCCGCCGCCCCGCCGCGGGCCCTGGTGGTGGACGACTCCCTGTCCGCCCGCCGCAGCCTGGCCCAGTTCGTGGCCGACCTGGGTTACGAGGTGCATACCGCCCGCGACGGGCTGGAGGCCATCGAGCTGCTGGACCGGGTGCAGCCGGAGCTGCTGCTGGTGGACCTGGAGATGCCGCGCATGAACGGCCTCGAACTCACCGCCCACGTGCGCGCCGACGACACCCACCGCCACCTGCCGGTGATCATGATCACCTCGCGTTCCACCGACAAGCACCGGCGCCAGGCCGAGCGCGCCGGGGTGGACCGCTATCTCACCAAGCCCTTTTCCGAGGACGAACTGCTGGGCCACATCGCCGCGCTGGCCGCGCGGCCGCCGGCCCGGCTCAATGCAGGAGACCCGTGATGTTCCGAAGCCGCCTTGTGTTGATCCTGGCCCTGCTGGCCGCCGTGCCCGCGGCGGCGGAGGAGGCCGCCGAGACCTATGTCTTCGGCATCGTGCCGCAGCAGTCGGGCAGCCGCCTGTCCCGCCTGTGGTCGCCCATCCTCGCCTGGCTGGAGGAGCGCAGCGGGCTGCGGCTGCGCTTCGCCACCACCCGCAACATTCCCACCTTCGAAAAGCGCCTGGCCCAGGGCAAGTACGACTTCGCCTACATGAATCCGTATCACTACATCCAGTTTCACGAGCGGAGCGGCTACACCGCCTTCGCCCGGGCCAGGGACAAGCGGCTCAAGGGGATCCTGGTGGTGCGGCGCGACAGCCCGTTCCGGCGCCTGGCGGACCTGGACGAGCAGGATCTGGCGTTTCCGTCCAACGCCTTTGCCGCCAACCTGGTGCCGCGGGCGGTGTTCCGCCAGGAGGGCATCGACGTGGAAGCCCACTTCGTCTCGTCCCACGACTCGGTCTACCGCAATGTGGCCAAGGGCCGCTATCCCGCCGGCGGCGGGGTGATGCGCACCTTCCGCAACACGCCGGCGGCCTACCGCAAGCAGTTGCGGGTGCTGTGGACCTCCGAGGGCTACACGCCCCATGCCTTCGCCGCCCACCCGCGGGTACCGCCGGAGGCGGTGGAGCGGCTGCAGGCGGCCATGCTGGCCATGGACCGCGATCCCCGCGGCCGCGCCCTGCTCAAGCGCATCCGCCTCAAGGGCATCGAGGCCGGCAGCGATCCCGACTGGAACGACGTGCGCGAGCTGGCGATCAACGACTAAGGGACTGGGGGCTGGCTGCTGGGTGCTGGGAAAGAAGATCGGGACCTGGCTTGGGGACCTTTAGTGTTCCGTTCCCGAATTGTGCTTTCGTTTCATCCAGGCGATGTTCTTCCCAGCCCCCAGTCCCCAGCCCCCAGCCCCCAGCACCCAGCACCCAGCACCCAGCACCCAGTCACCGGCTGTGATAGACGACGATGTCCATGCCGTGGGCCTCGATCATGCCGTCCTCGGCCATCTGGCGCAGGACGCGGCCCACGGTCTCGCGCGAGCAGCCCACGATGCGGGCGATCTCCTGGCGCGAGATGTGGATCTGGGTGCCCTCCGGGTGGGACATGGCATCGGGCTCGTGGCACATGTCCAGCAGGGTGCGGGCGATGCGCCCGGCCACGTCCATGGTGGTGAGCTGGCTCACGCGGCGGCTGGTCTTGAGCAGGCGCTCGCAGAGCTGCATGCCCACCGCGTACATGATGGCGGCCTCGTACTCCTTCAGCGCGCCCTTGAACAGGGCCCGCAGCCGGTTGTAGCTGATGATGGCCAGCTCGCACTGGGTGCGGGCCCGCACCTGGGCGGTGCGCCGCGGCAGCTTGTAGAACAGGCCCACCTCGCCGATGAAGTCGCCGGACTTGAGATAGGCCAGCACCACCTCGTGCCCTTCGTCGTCCAGCGCGGTGACCGAGACCGAACCGTTGACCAGGTAGTAGAGGGTGTCGGCGGGATCACCGGCCCGGAACACCACGCCCTTCTTGCGCACCGTGCGCCGGGCGCAGAAGGACAGCAGGCGCTCGATGGCCTCGGTGTCCACCGGGCGGACTTCCGAAGACAGCAGGTCGTCGGCGATGAGTGGCATGACAGCTCCCCACGTCTGGCAGGCTGCGAAAGAGCGGTTCCGGATCGTGTTCCACCATGGCGGCCGGTGGCACCAGGACACCGGCCTCAGCGCTGTATAGCGTCCGATACTACCAAAGTATTAGCGGAAAGGCCCCTCGATCAGGTTTGCTGCTTTCGATCACAAATTGGCAACTGGTTGTTTTTGCCGCCCTTTGTTTTCGGGGCCGGCCGGGCGGCCGCCGCCGGTGGTGGAGCCTGGGCGGCGCCGGTGGTGCAGGAGGGTTCGCGTCCATTGCGGCCGGCGGCGCAAAAAAGTGTTGCGGCGATCACAAAAACCGGCCGCCGGACCCGCGCGGGGCTCCGCTATATTTTCCGACACCATGCCGCAGGGACGCCGTGTCTTGTCCGTGCGTGATGACACTGCGGAGGTGGCAGCGACAATGAGTACTGTAGTGCAGACGAAAGTGGCCGTGCCCGGCGCCACGGAAGTGTATCCACATCGTGGTTGCGTCACCCGCCGGTGCCGCAACGAGCGTCATGGCCACCGCAGCGGGGTGGTCTGGCTCACCGGCCTGTCCGGGGCGGGCAAGTCCACCATCGCCTCGGCGGTGGAGGCGGAGCTGTTCGAAGCGGGATGGCTCATCACGGTGCTCGACGGCGACACCCTGCGCGCCGGGCTCAACAGTGATCTCGATTTTTCCGCCGCCGCGCGCGAGGAGAACCTGCGGCGGGCCGGCGAGGTGGCGCTGCTGCTGGCCGAGGCGGGCTACGTGGTGCTGGCCACGTTCATCTCACCGCACCAGGCCGGGCGCGAGGCGGTGCGCCGCGTCGTCGGCGACGACTTCCACCTGGTGCACGTACGCGCGCGGCTGGAGGACTGCATCGCCCGCGATCCCAAGGGGCTGTACCGCCGGGCGCTGGCCGGCGCCATCCCCAACTTCACCGGCATCGGCCAGGCCTACGAGGAACCGCCGGATGCGGATCTGATCCTGGACACCTCGGGCGCCGACGTCGAAACCTGCCGCCATACCCTGGCCGGTTTCATCCGCGAGCGGTTCGCGCTGTGAACGTGCGGCCGGCGTCCGGAACCGCGGGCGTGCCGGAGGCTGCCGCCCGCGTGGGCCTGCTGGATCTGTTTCTCACCTTCCTGCGCCTGGGCAGCGTGGCCTTCGGCGGCTACATGAGTCTCATCTCGGTGGTGGAGAACACCGTGGTGCGCAAGCGCCGCCTGCTGGACCACGAGACCATGCTCGACGGCATCGCCCTGGCCAACCTGCTGCCCGGTCCCATCGCCGTCAACGTGGTGGCCTACGTGGGCCACCGCCTGCGCGGCGTGCCCGGCGCCATCGCCGCCGCCGCCGGTGTGACCCTGCCGGCCTTCGTCCTGCTGGTGGTGCTGAGCGAGCTCTATTTCCGCTATGGGGGCCTGCCGGCGTTCCAGAAGGTCTTCGCCGGCATCCTCCCGGCGGTGGCCGCCATCGTCCTGGTCACCGTCTGGCGCCTGGGGCGCAAGACGCTCACCGGCGGCCGCGAGATGCTGCTGGCGGCAGTGGCCGCGGCGGTCATGCTGGGCCTGCTCCGCAGCCACGCGGTGTACGCGCCGTTGCTGGCGCTGGCCGCCGGCGGCCTGGTCGGGGCCTGGTGGTTCCGGCCCGCCGCCGCCACCGGTGCGGTGGACACGCGCGCCGCCCTGCGCCGCCTGGCCCCGGCGCTGGGGCTGGCCGTGCTCCTCATCGGCGCCTTTCTGTTTCCACCGCCCCTGGCCCGCGACGGGGTGGCCTTCATCGCACTCACCTTCGCCGGCAT
>JALUTW010000021.1 GCA_027021685.1 Chromatiales bacterium
CCCGGTCGACAGCTTCGGCGAGTTCCAGCAGGTCTCGGGCCAGGAGGCCAACGGCCGCTTCGCCGTCCCCATGCTGGACGGCGCCCTGCGCCCCATGGCCGGCAGCCCGGCACTGGATGCCGGCCTCCGCCTGCCCGGCATCAACGACGGCTTCGCCGGGACCGGTCCCGACCTGGGCGCAGTGGAGGCCGGCGCCGGCGGCGGGGGTGACACCCGGCCCCCCGTGCTGGCCATCACCAGCCCCACCAGCGGCGCCAGCCATGACACCACGACCACGCCGCTCGCCCTCGCCGGCACCGCGGCCGACGATACCGGCGTGGTGGAGGTGTCCTGGCGCAACGACCGCGGCGGCAGCGGCGTCGCCACGGGGACCACCAACTGGCAGATCCCCGCCGTGGACCTGATGCCGGGGACCAACACCATCACGGTCACCGCCCGGGATGCGGCCGGCAACATGGCCAGCACCACCCTCACCGTCAACTACAATGCGGGCACCCCGCCGCCGCCGTCACCCCCCGCCCCACCACCCGGCAACAATCCGCCGGCCTCCACCGCCGGCGGGGGCTGTACCCTGGGCCCCGCCGGCACGGCGGATCTGTCGCTGGTACTGCTGGTCCTGGCCGCCGCCCTCCGGCTGGCCGGCGGTGCCCGCCGTCGGCTTCCCGCGCGGACCAGGCACGCCTGATCCCATCGATTCCATCGGTTTGACCATCGTCATAACCCTCCCGGTTGGGAGGGTTAACCCTTTTGCCGGCGTTCCAATTCCGCGCCGGATCATTCAGAATTAGTGTTGAATTCACGCCCACGGATTCAGCGCCGGCCCGTGGCCGGCGTCCCGCACAACAAGAACAAGATTTGAAGGACCCTGCAGGCGGTACGGATGCCGGTGCGCCGAAACCGGCAGTGGCGGAAAGGTTTGCGTGGTCCCCTTGAGTCGAATCCATGACTGACAACAAGAATCCGCCCGCCCTGGACTCGCTCGGCTCCGACAACGTCCTGCGCCTGCTGGAACCCCTGCGCACCAGCGCCGCGGGCCAGGTCATCTACCGCCAGGTGGCCCACGTCCTGCGAGAGACGGAGCGGACCCAGAACCTCATCAGTCGCGGCTACGCAGCGGTGCTCCATACCCTGCTCAACGCCCTGCGCCGCCAGCTGCCCCGGGACTCCCTCCTGTACCTGGAACTCAAGCTGGTCCAGCAACGCCTGCAGCCCCCCATCTCGCTGGCAGAGCTGGCCGTGCTGCGCGACTACATCCGCAACGTGACCCGTGTCATGCAGCAGGTCACGGAGCCCGATGCCGCCCTGCTGCGCGAGGCCCTGGCCCCCCTGCTGGACGGCTACGCCGCCTCGGAACCCCTGGTCAGTTCCGGGCCGCTGCCGGCCACGGCCCCGGCCCGGGGCGAGCCGCCACCGGCCCCGGAACCGGAGGGCGAACTCACCGCCTCGGCGGAAATGCGGCTGTCCTCGCTCTACCGCCAGCGGCTGGACAAGCAGCGGCAGGAGTTCGAAGAGCTGCAGACCAACCTGGCCCACAAGGTCGCGGAAACCATCCAGCAGCAGGAGAAGTTCGGCCTCATGCTGGAAGTGGCCCTGGAGAACCTCAAGCACGCCGACGACGTCCACGGGCTGGAGGCGGCCCGCCAGCATGCCATCCACGAGATCGAGAAGATGCTGGCAGGCCAGGGCCTGCTGGTGCGCATGCTCAACGACACCCAGGCCTTCCTGCAGCTGGTGCGCAACAACAGCGAACGCCTGAGCTCGGAGCTGGACCAGGTCCGCGTGCTGAGCCTCACCGACGAGCTCACCGGCCTGCCCAACCGGCGTGCCTTCCTGCGCCGGCTGGAAGACGAGATCGGACGGGCCCAGCGCTACGAGTCCCCGCTCACCATCGCCATCCTGGACCTGGACAACTTCAAGCAGATCAACGACACCCACGGCCATGCCATTGGGGACGAGATGCTCAAGACCTATGCCCGCGACGTGCTGTCCATCTTTCGCCATCACGACATGGTGGCCCGCTACGGCGGCGAGGAGTTCGCGGTGCTGCTGCCCAACACCACCTGTGAAGGCACCCTGCGGGCGCTGGACAAGGTGCGACGCCGGGCCGAGGAAACCCGGCTCATCCACGGCATGGCCGCCCTGCCCGCGCCCACCTTTTCCGCCGGCGTGGCCGTGTACGAGCCCGGCGAGAACATCGACTCTCTCATCAACCGGGCCGACGGCCTCCTCTACCTAGCCAAGCAGGAAGGTCGCAACTGCGTGAAGGTGGATCCGGGCAACTGCGAGGACGAGGCCGTGGAACGGCCCGGCCATACCTGACCGCGTGTTCCGGAACCCGTCTCGAAATCACGCAGGCGCCGCGCCGGATATCCACGGCCGCACCGGACGGACGCGTGGCCGGGAGCATGGTTGAGACAGACTCTGTTTGGAATCAATATCCTACGATACCCCCCCGCGGGCAGGCGACAGGCACCGGATTCCGGACCATCCTTCAGGAAAGAGAGCCGGAACATGGAAGACGGGGCCCGGCTTCCATCCGGCTGCGCCATTTGCAGCACGCCCGCCACGGCGAGATCAGCCGGCACCTGTGAGACGAAGTGGGGCCGGGGCCCCGCGGGTTCAGCCCGGCTCGCCCTCCACCAGCGGGATCACCTCGATCTCCACCCGGCGGTTGCGGCGCCGCCCGGCCTCGGTGGCGTTGCTGGCCACGGGCTGGGTTTCGCCCTTGCCGTAGGCACTGAGCCGCTCGGGAATGACCCCGCGCTGGAGCAGATAGGCCATGACCGCCCGGGCCCGCCGTTCCGACAGCCGCTGATTGTAGGCCGCCGGGCCGGTGCTGTCGGTGTGCCCGACGATGACCAGCTCGGTCTTGCCGTAACGGTTGAGCACCCGGGCCATCTTGTCCAGGGTACTGTGAAATCCGGGCTTGATGGCGGTGGAATCCACGTCGAAGGCGGTCGCCCCGGTCATGGAGATGCGCAGCCGGTGGCGGGGCAGTTTCTCGATGCGGATGGCACCGCGGTCCAGCTCCGGATGCAGCACCTTCTCCAGGTCCTGCTTCTGCCGGTCCATGTAGCTGCCCACCAGCCCGCCGGCAATGGCGCCGCCCACGGCGCCGATGATCACCGCCCGCTTGCGGTGACTGCGGTGGGTCATGCCGACGGCCGCGCCCACTGCGGCGCCCATGAGCGCGCCCTTCTCGGCGTCGGTCAGGGGCCGCCGGTTGCCCCGGGAATCCGTGGCGCAGCCACCGAGCACCAGCGTGGCGGCCAACAGTGCGGCGACGAATCTTCTCCACATGGCGGGATCTCCCCGTGACGCCTCCGGTCTCATTCTATATGACCATTCTATGTTCCGCCACGGCGAAACCCCCACAGGCGTTTCCGCTCCGTGTGCGGCGCAAGGAGGCAGAGACCGCACGGCACCGGCAGCCCGGGGCAGGGGGAAACCAAGACACGCGGGCCTCCGCCTCCCGCGCACGTCCATCGAGGTGGCGCCGGAACCTGTCAGCCGCGGGCGACCAGCCGGCACACCGGCCAGCGGATCGATGCCACGATGAGCAACAACACCAGCAGGGCATCGGGGGCGCCACTCCGGCCCACGGTACAACCGCCGCCGACTGCACCGGCGGTGCCTCCCCCGGTGGGAACGGCGCCCGAAGGGACGGTCACCATCACGCCGGCATTTGCACTTTGGGCCGGCATGCCGTCATCCGTAACGGTGACGCTGACCGCATACACGCCCGGAGCCAGCCCCGCCGGATCGAAGGAGAGAGTGGCGGGCACGGCATCGGTATCCACCAGCGCCGGATCGGTCCCTGTCCAGTCGTAGGCATGACTGTCGCCGGGATTGCCGTCGCTCACCAGGGCCTGGATCTCTACCACCCCGGCCGCAGGGTTCACGGTGAGCGTGTCGGTGCCGGCCTGTTTCACCAGGAGGTTCACCACCGGCGCCACGTTGACCGGTGGATTGGGCAGGGCGGCACTACCCGTCACCCCGGGGGCATAGTTGACGGCCAGGTCGTAGGCAAAGGCCTTGAAATAATACGTGGTGCCGTTGGTCAGGCCGGTGACGGTGGCCGACTGCCCGTTGCCCACATAGGCGACGGTGGCCGACCCCACCGCATCGCCCGGCTGATATTCGATACCGGTCTGCGGCACCGCGGTGACGGGGGCGGTGTCCCGCAGCACCAGCACCCGATAGAAATCCGCCGCCGGATTGGTCCATGCCAGGTAGGCCTGGGTATCACCGGCGGTGACGGTGAAACCGGCCACATCCGCCGGCGGCGTGGTGTCCGCCGGGTTGCCTGCCGCCAGCCGGATGTCGGCACAGGAATAGTAGAAACTGGGGTTGCCGGGATTGTCCAGCATCACCTGGATGAGCTGCAGCGTGCAGTCGGTACAGGTGACGTTGGGCAGGGTGATGGAGGTGGAGTATTCGTGGACCTGGCCCGGCGCCAGGGGACCGTCCTGGGTATCGGGAATGTCGGCGCCCAGCTGGACGAAGCCGGTGTCGTTGGCGGGGGAGAAGAAGATCTGAAA
>JALUTW010000022.1 GCA_027021685.1 Chromatiales bacterium
GATGTGCCAGACCTCGGGCCAGCGCCACGGGTCCTTGAGGAAGCGGGCGGCGATGTCCCACAGGGTGTCGCCCTTCTTCACCACGTAGCGGTCGGGCACGTCGGGCCGCATGGGCGAGGGCGAGGGAGCGGGCGCCGGCTCCGCCTCCACGGTGTAGGTTTCGGGCTCGGGCACAGGCGCCGGAACCGCCACGGGCCCGGGGCGGGGCGGGGGAGCCTCCTCCGGGGTACCGGCACAGCCGCCGAGCGCCAGCATCGCAGTGGAAAGCACGAGGCCCGTCAACTCGATTCGGAACAGGTTTTTCTTTATCATCTGGCTTGTCCTGGCAGCCCGGCGGAGCGACCGGAAGGTGCCCGGGGCGCACCTTGCTTATCCTGTGCGATCATAATGTTAGCAGCTTTTTCTATAGTTGTACTATAAATATCGGCCCGCGGCCATGGCAATTCGAGAAATCCTTCACTATCCGGACGAGCGGCTGCGCACCAGGGCGGCGCCCGTGGAGCGCGTGGACGACGGGATCCGGACCCTGGCCGCGGACATGCTGGAGACCATGTACGCCGCCCCCGGCATCGGCCTGGCGGCGACCCAGATCGACGTCCACCTGCGCGTCATCGTCATCGATGTATCGGAAGATCGCAGCGCGCCCTTAGTGCTCATCAACCCCGAGATCGTCCGCGCCGAGGGCCGCCAGGTCCAGGACGAGGGCTGCCTGTCGGTGCCGGGCATCTACGAGCCGGTGGAGCGGGCCGCCCGCATCACGGTACGGACCCTGGACCTGGAAGGCAAGCCGCGGGAGATCGAGGCCGAGGGGCTGCTGGCGGTGTGCATCCAGCACGAGATGGATCACCTGGAAGGCAAGCTGTTCGTGGACTACCTGTCCCAGCTCAAGCGCCAGCGCATCCGCAAGAAACTGCGCAAGCAGCAGAAACTCCCGCGCCCGGCCGTCCTGTAGCGACGCCCGGCACCCGGTGGCGCCTTGACCCGGCCCCTGCGCATCGTCTTCGCCGGCACCCCCGACTTCGCCGCGGTGGCGCTGGCGGCCCTGCTGGACTCGCCCCACCACGTGGCCGCGGTCTACACCCAGCCCGACCGGCCCGCCGGCCGCGGCCGGCGCCTCACCCCGAGCCCGGTCAAGCGCCTGGCCGAGGAACGGGGCCTGCCGGTGGAACAGCCCGCCAGCCTCCGCAGCCCGGAGGCCCGGGCCGCGCTGCGCGCCCGCGCGCCCGAGGTGATGGTGGTGGCCGCCTACGGCCTGCTGCTGCCGCCGGCGGTGCTGGCGCTGCCCCCCCTGGGCTGCATCAACATCCACGCCTCGCTCCTGCCCCGCTGGCGGGGCGCGGCACCCATCCAGCGCGCGGTGCTGGCCGGCGACCGGGAGTCCGGGGTGAGCATCATGCAGATGGACGAGGGCCTGGACACCGGCCCGGTACTGCTGGCCCGCGCCTGCCCCATGGGCCCCCGCATCACCGCCGGTGAGCTCCACGACGCCCTGGCGCCCCTGGGGGCCGAGGCCCTGCTGGCGGCCCTGGACGGCCTGGCCGCCGGCACCCTCGCCGCCCGGCCCCAGGACGAGGCCCGGGCCACCCGCGCACCCAAGGTGACCACCGCAGAGTCGTGGCTGGACTGGACCTGCAGCAGCGCGGCCCTGGACCGGCAGGTGCGGGCCTTCCACCCGGTGCCCGTGGCCCGGACCCGGGCCGGCGACACCCTGGTCAAGGTCCACCGGGCCGAGCCCCTGGAGGGCGATCCCGGCGCTCCGCCGGGCACGGTGACGGCGGCCGGCGAGGCGGGCGTGGAGGTGGCCTGCGGCGAGGGGCGCCTGCGCCTGCTCACCCTGCAGCTCCCCGGGGGGCGCCCGCTGCCGGTGGCGGACCTCCTGCGCGGACATCCCGCGCTGCTGGCCGCGGGCACCCGGCTGGCCCCGCCGCCGCCGGCATGAAGCGGCCCCGCAACGCCCGCCACGCCGCGGTCCTGGCCCTGGCCCGGGTGGCCGGCGACGGCCGGGCCCTGGACGACGCACTGGCCGGGCTGGACCTGCAGGCGCTGTCCGGGACCGAGCGCTCGCGGTGCAAGGCCATGGCCTACGGGACCGTGCGCCACTGGCTGTGGCTGGACTTCGTCGCCCGCCGCCTGCTGGCCCGCCCGCTCAGGCGCCGCGACACCGACGTGCGCTGCCTCATCCTGCTGGGCCTGCACGAGCTGGCCTTCATGCGCACTCCGCCCCACGCCGCGGTGGCGGAGACCGTGGCCGTGGCGCGGCTGCTGCACAAGGACTGGGCCCGCGGCCTGGTCAACGCGGTGCTGCGCGGCTTCCTGCGCCGGCGCCCCGAACTGGAGGCGGCGGCCCGGGACGACCCCGAGGCCGCCACCCGCCACCCCCGCTGGCTGCTGCGGCGGCTGCAGGCGGCCTGGCCGCAGGACTGGCCGGCGCTGGTGGCGGCCAACAACGCCGCCCCGCCCATGGTGCTGCGGGTGAACCTGGCCCGGACCACGCGCGAGGCGTACCTGGAGCGCCTGGCGCAGGCGGGACTGGACGCCGCGCCCTCCCCCCACGCCCCGGCCGCGGTGCGCCTGGCCCGGCCCCGGCCGGTGGAGGATCTGCCGGGGTTTGCCGACGGCCTGGTCTCGGTCCAGGACGCCGCGGCCCAGCTCGCCGCGCCGCTGCTGGCCCCGGAGCCGGGGCAGCGGGTGCTGGACGCCTGCGCCGCCCCGGGGGGCAAGACCGCCCACCTGCTGGAGTACTGCCCGCAGGCCCGGGTCACGGCCCTGGACATCAGCCCGGTGCGCCTGGCCCGGGTGGAGGAGAACCTGGCCCGGCTGGGGCTGGCCGCGGAGCTGGTGGGCGGCGACGCCACCCGTCCCCGCGACTGGTGGGACGGAACACCCTTCGAGCGCATCCTGCTGGATGCGCCGTGCTCGGCCACCGGGGTCATCCGCCGCCACCCGGACATCCGCCTGCTGCGGCGCGAGACCGATCTCCCGGCCCTGGCCGCGGTCCAGGCCGCCATGCTGGATGCGCTGTGGCCGCTGCTGGCGCCGGGGGGTATCCTTTTATATGCCACCTGCTCGGTGCTGCCGGAGGAAAATGCCCGCCAGCTTGCGGCCTTCACCGCGCGCCGGCCCGATGCCCGGGTGCTGGCCCCGGCGGAGACGTGGGGCCGGGCCGCCGGTCCCGGGCGCCAGATTCTCACGGGCGAGGACGATATGGATGGGTTCTTCTATGCACGCCTGGGCAAGCGGCCGGCGGCCTAGGGCCTGGCTCGCCGGCCTCCTGCTGGCGGCGGCCGCCGGGGCGGCGGAGCCGGGGCTGTTCCGGATCACCCAGGCCGATACCCGGCTGGCCGACGGCGTCTTCCTGCTCTCGGCCCGCATCGACTACCGGCTCAGCCCCGAGGCCCTGGAGGCGCTGGACTCGGGGGTGCCCCTGTTCGTGGTGCTGGACATCCGGGTGGAGCGCCAGCGGCGGTGGTGGTGGAACAGCACCGTGGCCCGCCTGCAACAGCGCTACCTGCTGCTCTATCATGCCCTGAGTGAGAAGTACGTGGTGCACAGCCTCAATTCGGGGGCCCAGGCCAACTACCGCAGCCTGGCCGAGGCCCTGGCCGCCCTGGGCCGCATCGAGGACCTGCCCCTCATGGACAGCAACCTGCTGGAGTCCGGGGCCGACTACCGGGTGCGGATGCGCGCCTACCTGGACATCGAGGCGCTGCCGGCCCCGCTGCAACCGCTGGCCTACCTCTCCCCGGGGTGGCGCCTGCAGAGCGAGTGGAGGCAATGGTCGCTAAGGCCGTAAAACGGCTCCTGGCGGGCAAGGCGCCCCTGCTGGCCCTGCTGGCCCTGCTGGGGGTGTCGCTGGTGCTGCTCAACCTGGCCACCCACCACGCCGGCAGCTTCGACCGCATCTACGTGGCGCTGCTGGTGACCAACATCAGCGCCATTCTCATCCTGCTGGGCCTCATCACCCGCCACGCGCTGCGCCTGGCCCGCCAGTACCGGGCCGGGGCACCGGGCTCGCGCCTGACCCTGCGGCTGGTGCTCATGTTCACCGTGCTGTCGGTGGCCCCGGTGCTGGCGGTGTACTACTTCTCCTTCGATTTCCTGCAGCGGGGCATCGACTCCTGGTTCGACGTGGAGGTGGAAAAGGCCCTGGGGGAAGCCCTGGACCTGAGCCGCGCCTCCCTGGGCCTGCGCATGCGCGAACTCATGGACCAGACCCGGGACATGGCCGAGGAGCTGGAGCAGGTGCCGCCCGGCGTCGCCGCCATCACCCTCAACGACCTGCGGGCCCGCAGCACGGCCAGCGAGCTGGCGCTGTACGCCCCCGGCGGCCGCATCGTGGCCGCCTCCATGGCCAACGCCGACCAGCTCGTGCCGCAGCCGCTGGACTCGGGGGTGGCGGCCAAGGCCCGCGCGGGCAAGGACGCGGTGGGCCTGATCCCCATCGCAGGCCAGGGCCTGTTCATCCGGGCCGTGGCCCGGGTGCCGCGCAGCGATCCCACGGTGGAGCCGCTGGTGCTGCAGGCCCTCTACCCCGTGGCGGCCCACATCAACACCCTGGCCGAGCACGTGCAGGCGGCGGTGGGGCGCTACCGCGAGCTGGCCTACCTGCGCACGCCCCTCAAGTACACCTTCCTCCTGACCCTGTCCCTGGTGCTGCTGCTGTCGGTGCTCACCGCCGTGCTGGCGGCGCTGTACGCCTCGCGCCGGCTGGTGCAGCCCATCTCCGACCTGGCCGAGGGCACCCGGGCGGTGGCCGCCGGCGACTACGCCAAGCGCCTGCCCCTGCCGGGGCGCGACGAGCTGGGCTTCCTGGTGCGCTCCTTCAACGAGATGACCCGCCGCATCAGCATGGCCCAGAAGGAGGCCCGCCGCAGCCAGCAGGCGGCGGAGGAGCAGCGCACCTACCTGGAGGCGGTGCTGGCCAACCTGTCCTCGGGCGTGCTGACCCTGGACACGGACCTGCGCCTGCGCACGGCCAACACCGCCGCCTCGCAGATGCTGGGCGTGGACCTGGCCGCCTACCGCGACCAGCCCCTGATCCACGTGGTGGACGACCACACCCAGCTCCAGTTCCTGGTGGACGCCATCGCCCCGCACCTGGAATCCGGCGAGGGAGACTGGGAAGAGGAAGTGACCCTGTTCGGGCCCGGCGGCCGCCGGGTGTTCATCTGGCGGGGCTCCAACCTGGGCCCGGGCGACGCGGGCGCGCCGGGCGGCCACGTGCTGGTGTTCGACGACATCACGGACCTGATGCAGGCCCAGCGCGACGCCGCCTGGGGCGAGGTGGCCCGGCGCCTGGCCCACGAGATCAAGAACCCGCTGACCCCCATCCAGCTCGCCGCCGAGCGCCTGCGCCAGAAGCTGCTCGCACGGCTGGACCCGGAGGCGGCCCGGATGCTGGACCGGTCCACCGGCACCATCGTGCAGCAGGTGGAACATCTCAAGGAGATGGTCAAGGCCTTCTCGGACTACGCCCGCATGCCCAGCCTGCGCCTGGGCCGGGTGGACCTCAACCGGCTGGTGCGCGAGGTGGTGGAACTCTACACCGAGGAGAGCCAGGGCATCCGCTTCGCCACCCGGCTCGAGTCCGGGCTCCCGGCCATCGAGGCCGACGAGGGCCGCCTGCGCCAGTTGCTGCACAACCTGTTCAAGAACGCCCTGGAGGCCGTAGACTATGCCCCCAAGGCCCCCATCGAGGTGAGCACCCGCTGCATGCAGGAGGCCAACTGCCATTTCGTGGAGCTGCAGGTGCGGGACTCGGGGCCGGGCATTCCGGAGGACATGCTGGGGCAGCTGTTCGAGCCCTACGTCACCACCAAACCCCGGGGCACCGGGCTGGGGCTGGCCATCGTGAAGAAGATCGTCGAGGAACATGGCGGCGTGCTGTGGGCGGAAAACCAGCGCCGGGGCGGGGCCTGTCTCACCGTGCGCCTGCCGGTGAGCCGCAGCCGCACCGTCGCCGCGCCGCAGGCACAGGGGCAGGACCATGCCGCCTGAAACCGCCCGCCCGCTGGCCCCCGCCGAGGCCGCCGGCGCGCGGGTGCTGGTGGTGGACGACGAGCCCGACATCCGCAGCCTGCTCAAGGAGATCCTGGAGGACGAGGGCTACCAGGTCACCACCGCCGAGAACGGCGCCGCGGCCCGCGAGGCCTTCCGGCGCCAGCCGCCGGACGTGGTGCTGCTGGACATCTGGATGCCGGACATCGACGGCATCACCCTGCTCAAGGAATGGTCGGAGGACGGCCGCCCGCCCATGCCCGTGATCATGATGTCGGGCCACGGCACCGTGGAGACGGCGGTGGAGGCCACCCGCCTGGGGGCGGTGGACTTCATCGAGAAGCCCCTGTCGCTGGCCAAGCTGCTGCTCACCATCGAGCACGCCCTGGAGGCGCGCCGCGCGGTGCGCGAGCGCAAGGGCCCGCGCGCGGTCACCGACACCGTGGCCGAGCCCATCGGCAAGAGCGCGGTGATGCAGCGCCTCAAGGACCAGATCCGGCGCCTGGCCCAGCACGAGACCTGGCTGCTCATGCTGGGCGAGCCCGGCTCCGGCCAGCGCATCCTCGCCCGCTACCTGCACGCCCAGAGTGCACGGCCGGAGGCCCCGTACCTGGAGGTCAACGTCAACACCCTGGCCGCGGGCCGGGCCCAGGAGGAGCTGTTCGGGGTGGAGCGGGACGGCCGCGTGACCCCGGGGATCCTGGAGCAGGTCAATGGCGGCATCCTCTACCTGTCCGACGTGGCGGAGATGGATGAATCCATGCAGGCCAGCCTGTACTCCGCCCTGGACAGCGGCCAGTTCTACCGCGTGGGCGGGCAGGAGCCGGTCAAGCTCAACCTGCGCCTCATCGCCGCCACCAGCCACGACCTGGAACGGCTGGTGGAAGCCGGCCGCTTCCGTCGCGACCTGTACCACCTCATCAACGTCATGCCCATTTACGTGCCGCCGCTGCGCGAGCACCGCGAGGACGTGCCGGAGCTGCTCAACTTCTTCGCCGATCTCTACGTGAACAAGGAGAACCTGCCCTACCGCCACTTCACGGTGGCGGCCCAGAACCGCCTGCGCAACTACGACTGGCCGGGCAACATCCCCGAGCTGTGCAACCTGGTGCAGCGGCTGCTGCTGGTGGGCTCGGGGACCGAGATCGACGTGGACGAGGTGGAGTCGGCCCTGGCCAGCCAGCCGCGGCCGGCGGGGGCCAGCGCCTTCCGCGCCGGCTTCGACCTGCCGCTGCGCGAGGCGCGCGAGGAGTTCGAGCGGGCCTACTTCGAGTACCAGCTCGAGCGGGCGGGCGGCAGCGTGGGCCGGGCGGCGGAGCTGGCCGGGCTGGAACGCACCCACCTCTACCGCAAGCTCAAGGCCCTGGGCATCACGCCCAAGCGGCGCCGCGAGAGCTGAGCGCGGAGCACACCAGAAGAAGAACAAGGCACCATGAAGATCATCATCCTCGGCGCCGGGCAGGTGGGCTCCTCCCTGGCCGCCAACCTCGCCAGCGAGGCCAACGACATCACCGTGGTGGACACCCAGGAGTTCGTCCTGCGCTCGCTGCAGGACCGCCTGGACATCGGCACCGTGTGCGGCCTGGCGTCGCATCCCGACGTCCTGCGCCGGGCCGGTGCCGACGATGCCGACATGGTCATCGCCGTGACCGACTCCGACGAGACCAACATGGTGGCGTGCCAGGTCGCCTACACCATCTTCCACACCCCCACCAAGATCGCCCGCGTGCGCAGCGTGGACTACCTGCGCTACCCGCAGCTCTTCAGCCAGGAGGCGCTGCCGGTGGACGTGCTCATCAGCCCGGAGCAGCTCATCACCAACTACATCCAGCGCCTCATCGAGCACCCGGGCGCACTGCAGGTGCTGGACTTCGCCGACGGCCTGGTGCAGCTGGTGGCGGTCAAGGCCTACTACGGCGGTCCGCTGGTGGGGCACCAGCTCAAGGAGCTGCGCGAGCACATGCCGCGGGTGGACACCCGGGTGGCGGCCATCTACCGCCGCGGCCAGGCCATCATTCCCGAGGGCCACACCGTGATCGAGGCCGACGACGAGGTGTTCTTCATCACCGCGAGCAAGAACACCCGCGCCGTGATGAGCGAGCTTCGGCGCCTGGACAAGCCCTACCGGCGCATCATCATCGCCGGCGGCGGCAACATCGGCAAGAGCGTGGCCCAGCAGCTTGAGCGCGACTACCAGGTGAAGATCATCGACCACAATCCACAGCGGACCCGGGCCATCTCCCAGGAGCTGGCCCGCACCATGGTCCTGCTGGGCGATGCCGCCGACGAGGACCTGCTGCTGGAGGAGAACATCGAGCACACCGACGTCTTCTGCGCCCTGACCAACGACGACGAGGCCAACATCCTCTCCGCCATGCTGGCCAAGCGCCTCGGTGCGCGCAAGGTCATGGCGCTGATCAACCGCGCGGCCTACGTGGACCTGGTGGAGAGCGGCGACATCGACATCGCCATCTCCCCCCAGCAGGCCACCATCGGCAGCCTGCTGACCCACATCCGGCGCGGCGACGTGGTCCGGGTCCATTCCCTGCGCCGCGGCGCGGCCGAGGCCATCGAGGCGGTGGCCCACGGCGACGAAACCACCTCCCGGGTGGTGGGGCGCACGGTGGGCGAACTCAAGCTGCCGCCGGGCACCACCATCGGTGCCATTGTCCGCAACGGCGAGGTGATCATCGCCCACCACGACACCCGCATCGAGTCCGAAGACCACGTGATCCTGTTCCTGGTGGACAAGCGCCGGGTGCGCGAGGTGGAGCAGCTGTTCCAGGTGGGCATCACCTTCCTGTAGCCGCCGGCCGCCGTTTCGACGCAGAGGGACCAAGGACACACAAGAGATGAACAGCTCATCCCGCAGTGCCGGCGTGTGCAGAGGCGTGGTGAACCGCGCGGGGTTTTCCGGCCCGGCGGCACGGTGAACAGGTAACGATGCATCCCCTGGCCATCCAGCGCATGATGGGCCTGCTGCTCATGGTGTTCAGCTTCACCATGGTGCCGCCCATGATCGTGGCCCTGATCTACCGCGACGAGAGCATCTCCGCGTTCGCCGAGACCTTCGCCCTGACGCTGGCCGCCGGCGGCCTCCTGTGGCTGCCGGTGCGCCGTCGGCGCCAGGACCTGCGCCTGCGCGACGGCTTCGTGGTGGTGGTGCTGTTCTGGACCGTGCTGGGGCTGGTGGGGGCGGTGCCCTTCCTGCTCGCCGACACCCTGGTCATGACCGCAGTGGACGCGGCCTTCGAGTCCATCTCCGGCCTCACCACCACCGGGGCCACGGTCATCAACGGCATCGACAACCTGCCGCCGGCCATCCTCTACTACCGGCAGCAGCTCCAGTGGCTGGGCGGCATGGGCATCATCGTGCTGGCGGTGGCCATCATGCCCATGCTGGGCATCGGCGGCATGCAGCTCTACCGCGCCGAGACGCCGGGCCCGCTCAAAGACACCAAGCTGGCCCCGCGCATCGCCGAGTCGGCCAAGGCCCTGTGGTACATCTACCTGGCACTGACCGCCGCCTGTGCCGCGGCCTACTGGTTCGCCGGCATGGACCTGTTCGACGCCGTGGGCCACGCCTTTTCCACCGTCGCCATCGGCGGCTTCTCCACCCACGACGCCTCCATGGGCTACTACAACCAGCTGCCCATGGTGGAGGTGGTGGCCATCGTCTTCATGCTGCTGGCCGGCGTCAACTTCGCCCTGCATTTCATCGCCTGGCGCGGGCGGACCCTGCGCGGGTACTTCCAGGACTCGGAGTTCAAGACCTATCTCGCCGTGCTGCTCACCGTGGCGGCGGCGACGGTCACCTACCTCTGGTCGCAGGAGGTGTTCGAGACCCCCCAGCGCACGTTGCTGCACGGCATCTTCCAGACCGTGTCCATCGGCACCACCACCGGCTTCACCACCCACGAGTATCACAACTGGCCCGGTTTCCTGCCGGTGCTGCTGTTGTTCGCCAGCTTCATCGGGGGCTGCGCCGGCTCCACCGGCGGCGGGATCAAGGTCATCCGCTTCCTGCTCCTGCTCAAGCAGGGCCGGCGTGAGATCCTGCGCGTGATCCATCCCAACGCGGTCATCCCCATCAAGGTGGGCCGGCGGCCAGTGCCCAACAACATCATCGATGCCGTATGGGGATTCTTCGCCGCCTACGTGGCGGTGTTCTCGCTCATCATGCTTCTGCTCATGCTCGACGGCATGGACCAGGTCACCGCCTTTTCCGCGGTGGCCGCCTGCATGAACAACCTGGGGCCGGGCCTGGGCGAGGTGGGTGCCCATTACGCGGACATCTCGGACTTCGCCAAGGTGGTGCTGAGCGTAGCCATGCTGCTGGGACGGCTGGAGATCTTCACCCTCCTGGTGCTGGTCACCCCCGCCTTCTGGCGTCACTGAGGCCGCCATGCGGTCTGGCCTGGTTCCGGGGTGCCGTGGCCGTTCCCGCCGGCCTGCAGTGCCCCGGACATCGACCAGGTTACGGCGCCTGGGGCAGGTGGCCACCAGCTTCGCCGGCCTGCCCGATGCCGCCAAGTGGGTGCTGGTGGCGGCCATGCTGGCGGGACGGCTGGAGATCTTCACCCTCCTGGTGCTGTTCACGCCGGCGTTCTGGCGCCGGTGAGCACGCGCCATGCCGTAGAATGGGGCACGTGGAGCCTGATCAACAGCGCAAGTGGGACGAGCGCCATCGCGCGACCACCGGCATGCCGGCGGCGGCCCCGGTCCTGGCCGACCATCTCCACCTCCTGCCGCGGCACGGCCGCGCGCTGGACCTGGCCTGCGGG
Source organism: Chromatiales bacterium (assembly GCA_027021685.1). Classification (GTDB taxonomy): domain Bacteria; phylum Pseudomonadota; class Gammaproteobacteria; order CAMYNG01; family CAMYNG01; genus JALUTW01. The sequence goes on from JALUTW010000022.1 coordinate 10,782, forward strand.
CTGGGCGCCAACGCCCTGCTGCTGGCCCGGTGCGGACTGGAGGTGAGCGCCTGGGACTTATCGCCCGTGGCCGTCGAGCGCCTGCGCGCGGCGGCGGCCGGCGCCGGATTGAGCGTCCGTGCCGAAGTGCGCGATGTACTGGCTGCCCCGCCGGCACCGGAATCCTTCCATGTCATCGTGGTGAGCCGGTTCCTGGAGCGGGCCCTGGTCCCGGCGCTGTGCGCCGCCCTGCGCCCGGACGGTCTGCTGTTCTATCAGACCTTCATCCGGGACAAGGTCGCCGAGGTGGGGCCGTCCAACCCGGACTACCTGCTGGCCGAGAACGAGCTGCTGCACCTGTTCGTGCCGCCCCTGGCGCTGCGGGTCTACCGCGAGGAGGGCCGGGTGGGAGACACCAGCCGCGGCTTTCGCAACGAGGCCATGCTGGTGGCCCAGAAGAAGGAGCGTCCATGAGCCTGACCGACAACCTGGAAAAGCTGCTCGCCGCCGGCCGCGACGACGCCCTGCTCAGGTTCAGCCTGGGGCAGGCCTGGCTCAAGAGCGGGGAGGCGGCGCGGGCGGCGGAGCACCTCAGGCGTGCGGTGGAGCACGACGCGGAGTACTCGGCGGCCTGGAAACTGCTGGGCAAGGCGCTGGTCGAGGCCGGCGATCCCGCCGGGGCCGCGGCGGCCTGGCGCCGGGGCATCGCCGTGGCCGAGGCCCGTGGCGACATCCAAGCGGCGAAGGAGATGAAGGTGTTCCTGCGCCGCCTGGAGAAAGGCGCGAGTACCTAGAACCTGTCTCAAAATTCCCCACGGCCGCGCGCCCCGCAGTGGTCTGCCGCAACATCCGGCATGGGCCTCTGCGATCCCTGCGTCTCTGCGATCTCCGCGTTGTCCCGGGGACAGGGAGAAAACCACCGGACCTTCCCCCGCATCAGCACCCGGGTGACCGGGTAATCGGAACTTCCATTTGGGCGCCGGGGTGGAACCGTGCCCACGGCCCCATCAGTTGGCCTGCTGCCGCTCGGCCTGCATGCGGCGAAACTCGGCCTCGAAGAAGAACTCGCCTTCACCGAAGGCGGGGCGGAGCTGATCGAGCCAGGTGGCGTTCTCGTCGTAGCGCGCGAAGAACGGCCGCTGGACCCAGTCCGGATTGCGGGCCTGGATGAAGCGCAGCACGAAGACCTTTTCTCCGCCCACCTCGGTGACACCCTGGACCTCCACCTTGCCCGGGGCCGCGCTCATGGAGGGGCCGCGGGCGGTGCGGGCCAGGCCCGAGACCTGCTGCATGGCCTCCCGGTAGATGGCCCAGGCCCGGGCCAGGGGAACCTCGAAGTAGCGGCGGGCACCGGTGTCGCGCTCCACGAACATGTAGTAGGGCACCATGCCCAGCGCCACCTGGGTACGCCACATGCGTGCCCACACCGCCGGGTCGTCGTTGATGTGGGCCAGGAGGGGCGCCTGGGTGCGGATCACGGCGCCGGTGTCGCGCACCCGCCGGATGGCCTCGCGCGCCATGGGCGTCTCCATCTCGCGCCAGTGGTTGTAGTGGGCCATGAGCGCCACATGCTTGCCCGCACGCACCAGGCGTTCCAGCAGGCGGAGGAGATCGTCGGCATCGGTGTCGGTGACGTAGCGGTGAGGCCAGAAGGTCAGCGACTTGGTGCCGATGCGCAGTGTCTGCACGTGCTCCAGGCGGGGATCGGTGAACGGTTCCAGGTACTCGGCCAGATGGCGGGTCTTCATCACCATGGGGTCGCCGCCGGTGACCAGGAGGTCGGTCACCTCCCGGTGGCGGGCGAGGTAGTCGTGGAGCACGTCGCGCTCGCGGGCGGCGAACCGCAGGGACTTGTCGCCCACGAACTGGGCCCAGCGGAAGCAGAAGGTACAGTAGCTGTGGCAGGTCTGGCCCTGGGCCGGGAAAAAGAGCACGGTCTCGCGGTACTTGTGCTGCATGCCCGGCAGGGGCACACCGTTTTCCACCGGCACGTTGAGGGTCTGCTGGCCGGCCGGGTGGGGATTGAGCCGGTTGCGGATGGCATCCACCACGCTGCGCAGGCGGCGGGCGTCGCCGCTGTCCATGGCGCCGAGCACGGCGGCGAGATCCTCGCCGGCCAGCATGCCCGGCTGGGGAAAGGTGAGCTGGAACAGGGGGTCGTCCGGCACCGCCGACCAGTCGATGAGTTCCTCGATGACGTACCGGTTGACGCGGAACGGCAGGACCCGGGCCACCGCGCGCATGGCACGGCGCCGGTCCTCGGGCAGCCGCCGCAGCGGCTCGATGGCGTCGAACTGGCGCTCGGTGAACACTTCCAGGCGGGGCGCCGCGGTCCCGGAGGTGGCGCGCACCGCCTGCTGGACGCGATGAAGGGGCTCGGACATGAACAGGGCTCTCCGCTGTCTCGTCACCGTGGCCCGGCGACGACGCCCGGGGCGGGAGTGACCTGACCCGCCGCGGCCGGTGTCATGGCCTCGGCGGGCCGGTTCCGGGCACTGGGCTGAATCTCTTGATGTAGCGGCACCCCGCCTGGGGGCGGTGGCGCCGGCCGTGAAGCTGTCCCAGGGACAGGCTGGTGCGGTGCTCCGGCCACACGGGCCGCGCGACCGCAAGCGTCGTAATTTTGGCGCTCAGTCTAGCACGATCCGGCCCTCTTTTTGAACCGGCGGCGCCGGAGCAGCCAGCCGTAAACCAGCCCGTTGAGCACCAGCACCCCGGTCCCCAGCAGCAGGCCCAGGGGCAGGTCGCCGGGGGCCTGGGGATAGATCAGGGGGGCGATGTAGTGCTCCACGAAGCCGCCCTCATAGCCCGCCTCGCTGGCGGCCCGGCGCAGCCGCTGCTCCCACGGTGTCAGCGGGCAGACCCAGCCCATGAGGTTAACCAGCGCGCCCCAGAGGAAGGCCGGCACGTGCAGCCAGGCCAGGCGGGGCCAGCGGGCCACCAGGAGGCCGCCCAGCACCACGAACCCGATGAAGGCCAGGTGGAGTAAAAGAACGAAGTCGGCCAGCCAACCATAGACCATGGCTCAGGACGGATAGCCGGGCCTTGCACGGGCAGGCAGCGCGGCCTCTGCGCCGGGCCGCAGCCGGCCATGCCGCTGGCGTGGACGCGGCTCCCAACCTCCTGGGGCGCCGGCGATCGCCTGGCATGCGGCCGCAGGGAATTCTGAAACAGGTTCCATGGACGCGGCGGCCGTACCCACTGCTCATACCGCGTGTTATTCCACCGTCACCGACTTGGCCAGGTTGCGCGGCTGATCGACGTCGGTGCCCTTGAGCACGGCCACGTGGTAGGCGAGGAGCTGCAGCGGCACGCTGTAGACGATGGGGGCGGTGGTGGGCCGGATGTCGGACAGGGTGAGGTTCTGGTAGCGGTCGAGCCCGATGTTCACCGTCTTGTCCGAGAACAGGAACAGCTCGCCGCCGCGGGCGCGCACTTCCTGCAGGTTGGACAGCACCTTCTCCAGCAGGGGATCGTCGGGCAGGGCGCAGATCACCGGCATCTTCTCGTCCACCAAGGCCAGGGGACCGTGCTTGAGTTCGCCGGCCGGATAGGCCTCGGCGTGGATGTAGGAGATTTCCTTGAGCTTGAGCGCCCCTTCCAGGGCGATGGGATAGAAGGTCCCCCGGCCCAGGAACAGGGCGTGCTCCTTGTCGCCGAAGGACTGGGCCATGTCGCGAATGGCCTGGTCCAGCTCCAGCACCACCTCCACCTGGCGCGGCAGGGCGTGGAGTTCCTCCACCCACGCCCGCTCCTGGGCCTCGTCCATGCCGCGGCGCCGGGCCAGGGCGAGGGTGAGCAGGCGCAGGGCGGTGAGCTGGGTGGTGAAGGCCTTGGTGGAGGCCACCCCGATCTCGGGCCCGGCGCGGGTCATGAGGGCCACGTCGGACTCGCGCACCAGGGAGCTTTCGGGGACGTTGCAGATGGTGAGTGCGCCCAGATAGCCCTGGCGCCGTGCGCCGCGCAGGGCGGCCAGGGTGTCGGCGGTCTCGCCCGACTGGGAGATGGTGACGAACAGGGTGTCCTCGGGCACCACCGCCTTCCGGTACCGGTATTCGCTGGCCACCTCGACGCTGGCCGGAACGCCGATCTCCTCCAGCCAGTAGCGCGCCACCAGCCCGGCATGGTAGCTGGTGCCGCAGGCGATGATGTGCACGCCGCGGGTGCGGTCCAGCAGGGCGCGGGCCTCGTGGCCGAAGGCCTCCTCCAGCAGCCGCCCCTTGTGGATGCGTCCCTCGAGCGTCTCGGCGATGACCGCCGGCTGCTCGAAGATCTCCTTGAGCATGTAGTGGGGATACGGCCCCTTGTCCGCCACCGCGCCCGTCACCTGGGAGCGTTTCACCGGCCGCTGCGCAGGGTGCCCGCCGGCGTCCCACACGGTGACGCCGTCGCGGCGGATCTCGGCGATGTCGCCTTCTTCGAGGAAGATGAAGTCCTGGGTCACCGGCAGGAGGGCGAACACGTCCGAGGCGATATAGTTGGCCCCGTCGCCCACGCCGACGACCAGCGGGCTGCCGGCCCGGGCCACCACCATGTGATCGGGTTCGTCCGGGCTCACCACGGCCAGGGCGTAGGCCCCCACCATTTCCCGCGTCGCGGCCCGCACCGCCTCCAGCAGTCCGGCCCCGCGGGAGAGGTGGGCGGCCAGCAGGTGGGCGATGACCTCGGTGTCGGTCTCGGAGGTGAAACGGTAACCCTCGGCCTGCAGCCGCTGGCGCAGCTCGGCGTGGTTCTCGATGATGCCGTTGTGCACCACCGCCACCTTCTCGCCCGAAACGTGGGGGTGGGCGTTGCGCTCGGCCGGCATGCCGTGGGTGGCCCAGCGGGTGTGGGCGATGCCCAGGCCGCCGTCCAGCGGGGTCTGCTCCAGGCGCGCGGCGAGCTCCGCCACCTTGCCCACCGAGCGGATGCGCTGCAGGCCGTGGCGGCGATCGCGCACCGCGATCCCGGCCGAGTCGTAACCCCGGTACTCCAGCCGCTGCAGGCCCTCGATGAGAACGGGGACCACGTTGTCAGGGGCGATGGCGCCGACGATTCCGCACATGTCAATACAGGCTCTGGGTGCTGGGTGCTGGGTGCTGGGAGTTGGCCTTATCCGAACACGTTACAGGCTTTCTGTGGCGCCGACCTTTTGCTGCTTCCCGGGGCCGGTGAACAAGCAGACAAGGCGTGCCGAGTTTGCATGGTGTTTTCAACATCGAACTCCAGAACCCAGCCGCCAGGCCCTAGCCCCCTTTTTTTGGTCGCTTCCACCCCGGGCGGGTGGTCTGCCGTGCCCGGCTGAGGGTCAGCTCGCCGGGCGGGGCGTCACGGGTGATGGTGGAGCCGGCGCCGATGGTGGCGCCCCGGCCCACGGTCACCGGCGCCACCAGCTGCACGTCGGAGCCCACGAACACGTCGTCCTCGATGACCGTGCGGTGCTTGTTGGCACCGTCGTAGTTGCAGGTGATGGTGCCGGCGCCGATGTTGACCCCGCTGCCCATGTCGGTGTCGCCGATGTAGCTCAGATGGTTGACCTTGGAGCCCCGGCCGATGGTGCTGTTCTTGACCTCCACGAAGTTGCCCACGTGGACCCCGTCGTCCAGCCGGGTGCCGGGACGGATGCGGCTGTAGGGACCGACCCGGCTGCCCGGGCCGATGACCGCCTCCTCGATCACGCACAGGGGCAGGATCTCGGCCCCGTCGCCCACGGTGACGTCGCGCAGCACACAGCCGGCCCCGATGGACACGCCGTCGCCCAGCACCACCTCGCCGGCCAGGACCACGTTGACGTCGATCACCACGTCACGCCCGGCGCGCACCGTGCCGCGCACGTCCAGCCGCGCGGGGTCGAGCAGGGTCACGCCCTGGTCCATGAGGTCACCGGCCCGGCGGCGCTGGTACACCCGCTCCAGGTGGGCGAGCTGGGCCTTGCTGTTGGCGCCCAGCACTTCGTCGGGATCGGCCGGCTGCACGGTCTCCACCGCCACCCCGTCGGCCACGGCCATGGCGACGATGTCGGTGAGATAGTATTCGCCCTGGGCGTTGTCGTTGGACAGCCGCTGCAGCCATCCGGCCAGGCGGCCGGCGCCCACGGCGAGAATGCCGGTGTTGATCTCGCGCACCCGGCGCTCGGCCTCGGTGGCATCCTTGTCCTCGCGGATGGCGGTGACCCGCCCGCCGGCATCGCGCAGGATGCGGCCGTAGCCGGCGGGCTCGTCCAGCTCCACCGTGAGCAGGGCCAGGGTGTCGGGACCGGCGCGGGCCACCAGGGCGCGCAGGGTCTCGGCACGGATCAGGGGCACGTCGCCGTAGAGCACCAGCACGGTGGCCGCCGGGTCCAGGACCGGCAGGGCCTGCTGCACGGCGTGGCCGGTGCCCAGCCGCTCGGCCTGCTCCACCCAGACGAGGTCCGGCTCGGGCAGGGCGGCGGTGACGCGCTTGCCCCCATGACCGTAGATCACCACCGTGCGGGCCGGGGACAGGGCACGGGCGGTGGCCACCACGTGGGCCAGCAGGGGCCGGCCGCCCAGCGGATGGAGGACCTTGGGCAGGTCCGATTTCATGCGGGTGCCCTGTCCCGCCGCCAGTATCACAACTTCCAGTGCCATGGGATTCCTGCTTGGGCCCCGCGCGAGTGGGAAACGGTAGCCGCTGGCGGCGGAACAGGCAATAGTGCTTCCGTCGCCGCCGGCGCTAGTACCATGGTAATACCGGCGGCGCGCGGCGCAAGTGCGCGGGCCCGGCCGCCCCCGCCTTGGCCCGCCGCGGCCCCGCGCGGCCGCTCAGTGGACCCGGGGCGCACCGCCGGGCTCGCCGGCGGCCAGCTCGGCCTCGGTGGCGGGACGGATGCCCTGCACGGTGACGCGGAAGGTGAGGTCCTTGCCGATGAGGGGATGGTTGCCGTCCAGGTGCACCTTGCCGTCGGCGATGCGGACCACGCGCATGGTGACGGTCTCGCCGGCCTCGTTCTCGAACACCGCCTCGGCCCCGATGCGGCGGAACTCCGGGGGGACATTGTCGATGTCGTCGGAGAAGGTCAGTCCGGGATCCGGTTCGCCGAAGGCCTTTTCCTCGGCACTGAAGAACACGTCCACCGACTCGCCCACGGTCTTGCCCGCGAGGTTGGTCATGATCTTGGGAAACAGCCGCTGGTCACGGCCGTGGACGTACTCGATGGGGATGTCCGACTGCTCCAGCACCCGGCCCTCGCTGTCGATGATGGCGTAGGTGATGGCCACCACCATGCCGTCGCGGACTGTTTCCTCGCTCATGCGATGTCTCCCGGGTGGTGGCGACGCCGGTGCGTGCCGGTGACGGGACCTCAGCGGCCCTGCTTCTTGCGCAGCTTCTGGATGGCCTGGAGCTGGGCCACGGCCTCCGCCAGCTCGGCCTGGGCCCGGGCGTAGTCGATGTCGCTCTTGCGGTCCTTGAGCGCCTCCTCGGCCCGGCGCTTGGCCTCCAGGGCAGCGGCCTCGTCCAGGTCGGCGGCACGCACCGCGGTGTCGGACAGCACCGTGACCACGTGGGGCTGCACCTCGAGGATGCCGCCGGAGACGTAGAAGGTCTGCTCCTCGCCGCCCTCCAGGATCACCCGCACCTCGCCCGGCTTGAGCGGCGTGAGCAGCGGGGTGTGGCGGGGAAAGATGCCCACCTCGCCCATCTTCGCGGGCGCCACCACCATCTCCGCCGTGCCGGAGAAGATCTCGGCCTCGGCGCTGACGATGTCCACGTGCATGGTCATGGCCATTGCTGCGAATCCTCGGTGCCGGCCCCGCCGGACGGGGCCTCGTTGTTACAGGCTCTTGGCCTTCTCCACGGCCTCCTCGATGGAGCCCACCATGTAGAACGCCTGCTCCGGCAGGTCGTCGTACTCGCCGTCCACGATGCCCTTGAAACCCCGGATGGTGTCCTTCAGCGGCACGTACTTGCCGGGGGCGCCGGTGAACACCTCGGCGACGAAGAACGGCTGCGACAGGAAACGCTGGATCTTGCGCGCCCGGGCCACGATGAGCTTGTCCTCCTCGGACAGCTCGTCCATGCCGAGGATGGCGATGATGTCCTTGAGCTCCTTGTAGCGCTGGAGCGTGCCCTGGACCCGGCGGGCGACGTCGTAGTGCTCCTCGCCGATGACCAGCGGGTCGAGCTGGCGCGAGGTGGAGTCCAGCGGGTCCACCGCGGGGTAGATGCCCAGCTCGGCGATCTGGCGCGACAGCACCAGGGTCGCGTCCAGGTGGGAGAAGGTGGTGGCCGGCGACGGGTCGGTGAGGTCGTCGGCCGGCACGTACACGGCCTGGAACGAGGTGATGGAGCCGGTCTTGGTGGAGGTGATGCGCTCCTGCAGCACGCCCATCTCCTCGGCCAGGGTCGGCTGGTAGCCCACCGCCGAGGGCATGCGGCCGAGCAGGGCCGAGACCTCGGTGCCGG